>CAYXHK010000127.1:0-6807 GCA_964464665.1 uncultured Syntrophomonadaceae bacterium | reverse complement strand
TTTTTGGCGCCAATGCAGGACGGGGAGTTTGCGGATCACGGAGTAGTGCGGCCCCTGGGTGGCGGGATTCATGTTTTTGCAGGCGCGACCAGCCATTCTTTTGCCGAGTTTCAAACGGGCGATACTGCCGAGGATCGGGCCGCCAAAAAGCCGGACTTTATCAGCCGGCTGCGCGCTTATATCAATATTCGGGGAATCAACGGCAATCCCAATACGGTCGAAGACCGACTGTACATGATTCGCCGGGCTTTCATCCTTAGGCAGTACCTGGAGATTTACGCGCCGCAGATTATGAAGAATGGGAAGTCTGCCATTGAGGCCGGGGTCTTGGATGCCTTGCTTCGGGTGACTAAGTATACGCATGGCGCCCGTTCTCTGGAAAATCTGATTAAAATGAGCAGTTTAGCGGATAAGCGTAAGTTTGAATTATCCAGTCTGCCGCCGGACCATATTATCGAGATGCACGCCAATGTAGCTGAATTTAAAGCCCTGGCCAACATGGAGCACCGGGAAATGCTCCGAATTGGGATTGCGGGTGAGGACAACCTCGCGCCGGAGCAGATCGAAAAGCTGGAGGAAACGATCGAGGAAGTAATCGATTTAATTGAAGCGAATTTTACCCAGCATTACCTCACGGTCTTCTCCCCCTTGGCTGCGGGGGCGGACCGATTGGTGACCCGTCAGTTATTGAGTCGGGAAGCAACCCGATTGATCGCGGTTTTACCGTTTCCTCAGGAGGAATATCTTAACGAGTTTGGCCCGGCGGATAACTGCGCGCTGGATCGCCAGGGGACGGAGTTAAGGAGGGAGCTGAAATACTGGTTGTCGCAGAAGGCCACTGAAATAATTGAGATGCCTCCCTCTCCGACGCGAAAGGCGGCCTTTCTTAAAGCAGGTCAGTTTATCGCTGACCATAGTGATCTTTTGATCGTGCTTTGGGATGGAAACCGTTCTAATTCAATCACCGCGCAAATTATGGCGCAAGCGGAAAAAAATCAAAAATCGCTCTGCCACATCTGGGTTAATCCTAAACCAGGGGATTCTCGAAAGCCTTATTTCGAGATAGAATGTGGTAATCTTGAATCTAATAATTTTCGTTGCCAATTAGAGGAGCTAACTAGAGGGAGCTTAGACCAAAAATAAATTGTTAATTGGTAAAGACCTTCTCTTCAACATTCGCTATTCTGAGGGTTGGAACTCAGACTAAAATAAATTGTTAATCTGGTAAAGGATTTAGGGATTGGTGAGGTAATTATTAATTTAGCAAAGGATTTAGGGGTTGGTGAGATCAATGGTTAATTTGGTAGAGGATTTAGGGGTTGGAGGGTTTGAACTCGGTTTATGAATCAAGTCTTTTTGAACCAGATCTTTAAAGCAACACCAATCCGATAATGGCATCGTCTTAAACGTAAAAAGAAAGGCTGGTCAGGATGAAATCAGAAAAATCAAACCGCAAATGGCTCTGGTTTTTGGGAGTGCTAGGGGTTCTGCTGGTTGCGGGGACCCTGGCGATTAGCCAAGATTATTTAGGACTTAAGCAGCCCTTGATTGCGGCGTGGGACAAACTAGGAATAACCGGGGAACCCAGTCTGCCGGTGCAAGGTTCTCCCGCGCCGACCCCGGTGCCGGTTGATGAGACCGTTACCTTAAACGCGGTTGGCGATGTGATGCTGGCCCGTAAGGTAGGCCGTTTAATCGATGCCAACGGTACGGATTATCCTTTGCGTCTGTTGGGTGCGGAATTAGCGGCCGGGGATATTACTTTTGCCAATTTGGAAAGCCCGATAGCGAGCAGTGGTCGTCCGCTGCCCGGTAAAACGATTTGTTTTCGGGCTGCCCCATCAACTGTTGCTTCTTTGACCCTGGGCGGGTTTGATGTGGTCAGCCTGGCGAATAACCACGCCGTGGATTATGATTCCCCAGCCCTGCTGGAGACTCTGGGACTGCTCGCCAAGTCCGGGATTAAAACCGTTGGCGCGGGAGCGGATATTAACGAGGCCCGACAGCCGGCAATCGTGGAAACAAAGGGAATTAAACTGGCATTTTTGGCTTACAGCGACCTGGCTGACGTTTACTTCAGCTCGAAGTACCCCCGGGCGCACCGGGCTGCCGCGAATCAGTCAGGGGTGGCCCCTTTGGAGGAACGCCTGATTCTGGAGGATATTCAGGCTGCGGCGCAGCAAGCGGACCTGGTACTCGTTTCTTTGCACTGGGGGACGGAGTATGTCGATCAACCGAGCAAGCAACAGCGGGAAATGGCGCACCGGCTGATTGAGGCCGGGGCTGACGTGATTTTAGGGCATCACCCCCATTGGCTGCAGGGACTCGAGGTGTATCAGGGAAAACTGATTGCTTATAGTCTGGGAAATATGATCTTTGACCAGAACTGGTCCGAGGCGACCCGAGAGGGTTTAGTGCTGCAGCTTGAACTTGATCGGCAAGGGGTGCGGCAGGCTCAGGTTCGGCCCGTCTTTATTCTGGAATCCCAGCCTGGGTGGGCTACTGGGGTGCGGCAGGAGAAACTCAACCAGCAAGTGGTAAACTTGTGCCGCAAACTGAACACTGTGGCTCAGGTTGAAGGCGAGTGGGTAAAATTGGAGATAGAGAATGATCCAGTCGGCGATTAAGGACGGCCAGTCGATTTAGTGAGTGTTTTAACGAGCGGATTAAAAAAAGAGAACGAATAAGCGGTGTAACAAGCCATTTAATATGTAGTGATTGATTGGAGTGTCAAAAGGTTAAATATTAATCAGCGCGCTAATCAAAAAAACACAATCCCAATTTAACGGCATTCAGACACACATAATGGAGAACGCCGGCCAAAATATATATCGTATTGATGCGTCAAACCCATTTAGTATTATTAATAGTTGAACAGTGTTCTAGTGAAAAGCGCCTTTTGACACTCTAACCATGATTTAATGAGCGATTAGTGATTAATAAGCGTTCAGCAAGCGATATAATAGGCGATTAATAAGTGATCAACACGCGATTTAACAAGAGATGCGATCAACAAGTTAAATAAGCCGGTTTAACAGGAGATTCACCTAAAACCGGTAATGAGAAGGGTGCTAGCTTTGAACAAGCAAAACCTGGTTAAAGAAAAATTTATGATCCTCGACGGCAACAGCCTGACCCATAGAGCCTTTCACGCCATAACCTCTTTAACCACCAGCCAGGGCGTAGCCACCAACGCGGTTTATGGATTCACCAACATGCTGCTTCGGCTGATCGAGGATGAAAAGCCCGATTACCTGGCGGTGGCTTTTGATAAGGGCAGGGTAACTTTTCGGCATGCCGAGTTTGCCGATTACAAGGCGCAGCGGGCAGCTACCCCGGAAGACCTGCGGCCGCAGTTTGCCTTGATCAAGCAAGTTCTACGGGCTATGGGAATTCCCGTGTTTGAACTGGATAATTACGAGGCGGATGATTTAATCGGCACCTTAACCTTGCTGGCGGAAAAGAAGGGGATGCACGCGGTAATTGTCAGCGGGGATAAAGACATGCTGCAACTCGTTGACGACAATACCGATGCCCTGATTACCCGGAAGGGAATCACCGACCTAGAGTGCTACGATTTAGCGCAGGTAGCAGAAAAGTATGGTGGATTAGCACCGCAGCAATTGATTGATGTCAAGGCTCTCCAGGGGGATGTATCGGATAATATCCCGGGGGTTCCTTCCGTTGGTCCTAAGACAGCCGTCAAGCTGATTCAGGAGTATGGCTGTGTTGAGGAATTGCTGCAACGCCGCGAAGAGGTGCGGGGCAAGCTGCGGGGGCTGCTGGATGAACTGGAGGAACAGGTTATCCGCAGTAAGTGGCTAGCTACGATTGTCCGAGACGCGCCGATTAAAGTGGACTGGGAGCAGTGCCTGTACGCCGGGCCTAATTTTGAGGAATTAATTGGGGTTTTTCGGGAGTTGGAGTTTCGCAGTCTGATTAAGCGGTTAGCCGGGCAGATGGCCCAGGCTGCAGCCAAGCAGGCAGCCAATCCAGTTACCCCACAAAGTTCAGGGACGGTTTCAGTTGCCTATCCCGGGTCTTCGTATGGCCGGACAACGGGGGGAGCGGAAGGAAGCGGGGCGACCGACCTGGCTCAGGGGGATAAGACCGAGGCGAGCGGTGCGGCCAAGGGAGAAGGAAGCAAGGAGAACCAAGACCGGAACCAGGATCAGGATCAAAACAAAGACTTAAACCAAAACAAAGACCGGAATCAGGACCAAAACCAGGATCAGGACCAAAACCAAATCAAAGACCAAAACCAAAACACAGACCAGGATCAAGACCAGGAACAAGCGTATCGTTTAGTGCGGAATGAGGAAGACCTCAAGGCCCTGGCCGAGGCCCTGCAAAATTATAAGCAGCAAATAAAAAACGAAAAACAACCAGGAGTGGGACGGCCTCCGACTTTAAAAGAGGTACGGACTCCAGCTCTAAAAGCGGGACAGACTCCGGCTTTTGGAACGTCAAGCCCGGCTGTTGCCATCTATTTGGAATCCAGCCACTCTCACCGGCTGCGGGATGAACCGATTCGGCTAAGCTTGTGCTGGGAACCAGCCCGGGCTTGGCAGGTTTCAATATCCGCTCTCCCTGAATCGGAAGCGGAAACAACAGCAGCTGGAGCCGGTGAAACCGGAATTGGCTTTGCACTTCGGCTGCGCGAACAATTAAACCTTTGGCTTAAAGATCCGCAACTCCCTAAGGTTTTTCACGATGCCAAGGCCGCGCTCCTGATCCTTGGGCAGTTGGGGCTGCCGGTCTGCGGGATTGCGGGCGACACCCTGTTGGAAGCCTATTTGACCAACCCCGGCTTGGCTAAGTTAAGCCTGGAGGATTTAGCTCTACAGTATCTAAATCAACTCCTGCTGCCAGCGGAGGATTTAGTCTGGTCAGGCTGTCGCCGGGCAGAGGTTATCAGCGATTTACACCAATTCCTCCTGCCCAAAATTGCGGAAGCGGAATTAGAGTCCCTGTACCGGGAGGTAGAATTGCCGCTGGTGCCGGTTTTAGCGGAGATGGAAAAGACCGGCGTTTATTTGGATGCCGAAGCCCTGGAGGGCATGTCTAAAGAACTGGGGCAGCGGATCGAGGAACTCACGCAGGAGATTTATTTGCTGGCTGGAGAAGAGTTTAACGTTAACTCAACCCGGCAGCTGGGGGTTATTTTATTCGAAAAACTCGGTTTGCCAGCCCGCAAAAAGACTAAGACCGGTTACTCAACAGACGCCGAGGTTTTAGAGGAATTGGCGGACCTGCATCCGATTATCGGTTATATCCTGGAACATCGTCAGTTGGTCAAACTGAAATCTACTTATGTGGACGGGATGCGGCATTTGATCAACCCGCGCACCGGCAAGGTGCATACTACGTTTAACCAAGCCATCACCGCGACCGGGCGGCTGAGCAGCACGGAACCCAACCTGCAGAACATCCCAATTCGGCTGGAGTATGGCCGTAAGATCCGCAAGTTTTTCGCCCCTTCGGAACCGGGTTGGCTGATTTTGGCTGCGGATTACTCGCAGATTGACCTGCGGGCTTTAGCCCATATTTCCGGCGATGCGGAGCTGATCAAAGCCTTCCGGGAAGGCGGGGATATTCACGCCCATACGGCGGCGCAGGTCTTTGGGGTTCAAGAGGCGGAAGTGACCAAAGAGATGCGCTATCGCGCCAAGGCCGTCAACTTTGGGATCGTTTACGGGATGAGTGATTTTGGGCTGGCCAAGGATCTAAAAATCAGCCGCACTGAAGCCCGGGAGTATATCGACCAGTATTTTGCCACATATCACGGGGTGCGGGCGTTTATGGACCGGGTGATCCAAGAGGCCCGGGATAAAGGCTATGTCACCACCCTCTTGGGGCGGCGACGCTATCTGCCGGAGATTTTCAGCAGCAATCGCAATGTGCGGGGATTTGGGGAGCGGGCTGCGCTGAATACCCCGATTCAGGGGACTGCTTCGGATATTATTAAGGTGGCCATGTTAAAGGTCGCCCAGGAAATGAAAGCGCAGCAGCTACAGTCACGGATGCTTCTGCAGGTGCATGATGAATTGATTTTCGAGGTGCCGCCGGCGGAGCTGATCGTCATGACCGCACTGGTGAAAAAGGCCATGGAAAATGCCGTAGCCCTGCAGGTTCCGCTCACGGTCAATCTGGAGGCCGGCCCGAACTGGTATGACCTAAAAAGCGTAGATGTAGATATTGAAGCTTTAACCTAATTATTGATTCGAGGTTTTAAGCTGATTCGGAAACTTTTAGTTGGTCAATTTTTTTAGCTGAATCGAGGCTTAAGTTGATTCGAGGCTTTAAACTAGTGTTTCTAACACTAACCTATATTGCAGAAGTCGTGATGCTAATGCTGGCGATTGATGATAATTCGAAGCATAGAAGGAGGATTAATTTTGCCGGAGCTGCCAGAAGTTGAAACTGTAAGACGTTCTTTAGAACCGCACTTAGTTGGCTTAAAGATTACGGGAGTGCAGATTTTGCTCCCGAAGATTGTACGGCACCTGCCCTCGGAGCGCTTCCAGCATATTTTAGCCGGTCGGGAGTTTCGGGCGGTGGACCGCCGGGGGAAGTATATTTTAGCCCACCTGGACGGGGGATGGACCCTGGTGGTGCATTTGGGTATGAGCGGCCGGTTCGTTTACGCGCCGGCTGGGGAAAATTGTTTTGGGGAGCACGAAACGGCTATTCCCCGTCACGTCCACGCGGTTATAACTCTGGATGATGGCGGTCTGTTATACTACCACGATTTGCGGCAATTTGGCTACCTGACGGTTTGCCGGACCGGGGAATATGCAGCAATCA
>CAYXHK010000126.1:588-6850 GCA_964464665.1 uncultured Syntrophomonadaceae bacterium | reverse complement strand
GGATGGCAATATAGTCAGGGCAAGCGGTTTATTTTTCTAAGTTCCAATAACCGCGTAGGAAGAAAAATGCCCAAATAACCAGAAGCAGAGCGGTCATCTTAGCTAACATTGGATTGGGGATAAAATTATCAACGCAGGCTGATTCAATTTCCGGACTCATCGTTTCCGTTTGGCCAGATAGTTGTCCTTCTAAGGATTCCCGTACTTTTATCAGCATGCCAATCAAGTCTTTTACCGTTGATTCCAATTGTTCCATTTGGGCATCTTTTTTCGCCGCCTCTTGTTTCTCCAGAATCCGTTTCCGCAGCATCATTTGATTGTAACAGCAAGCCAACACACGTATCCCCCCTTTGAGATAGCCTTTTTTGCTACTAGTATATGGACGATTAAGCAACAAGGTTACAAATATTAGTAGTAATGGCAGAGTAGACCTTAGGCCGGGATTGATCAGTTTTGTTGGGAAAAATTTCGTTGGCGAGTTGCTGACGGGTTTAAGCTTCATTTAAGTCTCATTTAAAGCGGGTTCGAAAGAAAGCGGGAGGACAGAGATTGTAACAACTAGCTCCACCCCAGCGTAGAATGGATATACCAAGAGTACACTGTAGGTGGTGAAAGAATTAAATGGAAATCAGGTATCGATATATAAGGGTTCCTGACGATCCAGTCCCTAATGCAGAAGATTATCCCTATTCCGAAGATCTGCTCCTCAATTATCGGCGCTCTGATCATCCGGGAAACGATGTGGAGATTAATCCGGATTTCCAACCGGAAGAACTGATAAAAAAAGAATTGTTCCGAAAGAAAAGGACTGATAACCCGGCCAAAGGCGTCTCCAGCACCTTGAGAACCTCGAACACCTTGAGCACTTCGGGAACCTTGGGAACTTCAAGCACCTTGGGAACCTCGAGCTTGCCGAATAATCCCCGCCGGCCCGAGCACCGGGAACTTCCGCCAGTTGGAGCCGCCCATTTGCTTATACCTTGGGAAAAGTCGAGTCTGAAAAACCCGAGTTCGAATCGGCCTCCAAATTATCGAATCCCCAGTGCGGGAAATGAGCGTAGCGCTTTGCCCAAGCAGCTTGTAATTCAGCCTGCGGAATGGGGCAGCAGCCGGCGCGCAGATGAAGGGGAGACGGCCCGGCGGATTGCGGAAATCAATCAAGAACTGGATAATCTGATCGGTTTGGAAAAAGTAAAAAAACTAGTTAAAGAGATTCAGGCGTTTGTGGAAATCCAGCATAAACGCGCCCGGGAACAGTTGGTGACCGATCCTCTGGTTTTACACATGATATTCAGTGGAAATCCCGGAACCGGGAAGACTACCGTGGCGCGTTTAATTGGCCGGCTCTTTAAAGAAATGGGTGTGCTGCAAAAAGGGCATCTGGTCGAAGTGGAAAGAGCTGATTTAGTCGGAGAATACATCGGACATACGGCACAAAAAACCCGGGATCAAGTCAAGCGGGCCTTAGGCGGGATTTTATTTATTGATGAAGCCTACTCCTTAGCCCGGGGCGGGGAGCGGGATTTTGGCAAAGAGAGTATTGATGCTTTAGTAAAAGCAATGGAGGATTACAAAGATAATTTGATTTTGATTTTGGCCGGATACCGGGAAGAGATGGACCTGTTCGTCCGGGCTAACCCCGGGGTCCGTTCCCGTTTTCCTTTGCAGATCTCTTTTCCCGATTACAGTGTGGAAGAACTGATGCAGATCGCCAATCTGATGCTCGGCCATCGGGAGTATTGTTTTTCTGCTGAAGCCCGCACTGAACTGCAGCGGATTTTGGAACAGCAGATCCGCGAGGGAATGGGGCACAATGGAAATGCCCGTCTGGTACGCAACCTGATTGAGCGAGGCATTCGCCGTCAGGCGGTGCGGGTGATCACCCAAAAGGTTATTACCCGGGAAGACTTGATCTTAATCAGACAGCAGGACATAACCCGACGCGCGGGGGATACTTTGGGATGACCCTAAAACAGAGAAAAAAAGCTTTTCAGCTTATTTTAATTGAACCTTAAAATCAGCCCCCAAAAATTACACTAAATTTGAAATTAGTCACGACTCAGGTTGTCAGCGTTCAAACGGTTATAATCTGTTTTACTTTTCGCATGGTTTTTCCTTGATCACAAAACCAGATATCCAATTGGAGAAAACGTTTTAAGCAGCGGAAATCGTTTTTGGCGAGTCCGCTGCTTTATGTTACAATTTGGATAGTTCACTAGAGGGGGAATTGTCAACGAAAGAAGTACTTCAAGCTACAGCGGAAAAATCAATTTTAGTCGGCCTAGAAACGCAAAACAATGCGGATGCTAACCAGTCGTTAGAAGAGTTGGGCCGATTGGCGGAGACGGCCGGGGTCGAGGTAGCCGGCAGCGTGCTGCAAAAAAGGGATCGACCAGATGGTCGTTATTATATCGGTCGGGGTAAAGCAGAAGAACTGCGGGAAAAATGCGCGGTTCTGGAAGCTGACCTGGTGATTTTTGATGTGGAACTGTCGGCGGTTCAGGTTCGAAACCTAGAAGAATTATTAGACTGCCGGGTAATAGATCGTACCAACGTGATTTTAGATATTTTTGCCCAACGGGCCCGGACCAAAGAAGGAAAACTTCAGGTAGAATTAGCCCAGCTGCGGTATCTTCTGCCCCGGTTACTTGGAAAAGGCATAATTTTATCCCGTTTAGGCGCGGGGATCGGCACCCGGGGTCCCGGGGAAACCAAATTGGAAACCGACCGGAGGCATATCCGCCGGCGGATCAGTTTTTTGGAAAGGGAACTGGGACTTATTCGGCAGCGCCGTAAACTACAGCGCGAACGCCGGGAGCGCCTCGGTTTTCCGCGGGTGGCTTTAGTTGGTTATACGAATGCGGGCAAGAGCACCCTACTAAACAGTTTGGCCAAAGCCGCTGATGCTTTGGCGCAAGACCAGTTGTTCTCGACTTTGGATCCGCTAAGTCGGTTGGTCAAGCTGCCGGATGGCCGCCAAGTTTTGGTCAGCGATACGGTCGGGTTTGTTCGAAAACTGCCGCATCACTTAGTGGCCGCTTTTAGGTCAACCCTAGAGGAGGTCAAGGAAGCGGACCTGATTTTGCACGTGATTGACTTAAGCAGCCCAGATATGGAGAATCAAAAGCAAGCGGTAGAGGCAGTTTTAAGGGAGGTGGAAACGCAAAATAACCCGATGCTTTTAGTTTATAACAAAATAGATTTGGTGAAAGCGGAACATACTGACTGGCTGGGTCTCGGTGAAGCGCACACGGCGGTAGCGATTTCCGCTCAAACCGGCGCTGGAATTCCTGAATTATTGCGGCAAATAGCGCTGCGTCTGGCCCGGCCCGGGGCGGAAGTCGAATTGGAATTACCGCTTAAGGAGACCCGTTTGCTCTCTTTAATTCACGATTACGGGGAGGTCCTCAGCAAGCGCTACGTGGAGGACCGAATTTTGGTAACCGCTTGGGTAGAACCCCGCATCTTTGAGCAAGTACGTCCGTATGTAGTGAAAGGAAGTTTAGCTCGGGCGGCGAAACAACCTAATGAAAGTGATAATAACCAGATCCAGTTTTTGGACGACGGAGAGTATTAGCTTGAGCGATTCTGTGGTCGTGAAGCAAGGGGACGTTCTTTTTGCTTCCTTTTGCTTCGCCACAATTGTTGATATGGAGATTAAACAATTCATGATTAGGCGGAGGATACGCATTAGTGAATACAGGCATTGGACCAGAGGATAAAACAGCGGGTCAGCCCACGGAAGACTTGAAAGAAATATTGAAGGCTATTTGCCGCCGGGATTTTGGGATCAGCCCCAAGTTGCTGCAAATAGCGGAAGAGGTAGAACAAGCAACCAAGACGCTCGATACCCAAATTGAGACTATTGTGCGGATCAATCAACTGCGGGTGCTCCAGGCTTTTCGGGAGGTTGGGGTAACCGAATACCATCTGAAGGAATCAACCGGTTACGGTTACGGAGATTTGGGCCGCGAAGGCTTAGACCAGATTTATGCCCAGGTTTTTGGGGCGGAGAGCGGTTTGGTCCGGCTGCAAATGGTTTCCGGGACTCATGCTTTGGCGGTAGCTCTCTACGGTAATCTGCGGCCGGGAGATGAGTTAATCTCTGCTGTGGGTGCTCCTTACGATACTTTGGCGGAAATCATCGGGATTGGAGCGGGCACCCCAGTACCAGGTTCGCTGCGGGATATGGGGGTAACGTATAAAGAAGTTCCTTTGCGGGAAGACGGGCAGCCGGACCAGATGGCCCTGGGAAATTCGATTAGCCCTAAAACGAAGCTGGTGCTGATCCAGCGGTCCAGCGGGTATGCCTGGAGACCCGGCCTGACGCTCAGTACTATCAGAGATCTGATTCAAACGGTAAAGTCGGCTAATCCTCAAACTCTCGTCTTAGTCGATAACTGCTACGGCGAATTTGTGGAAGCTCAGGAACCGGGGGCGGTGGGGGCTGATTTAACCGCAGGTTCTTTAATCAAAAATCCAGGGGGAGGCTTAGCGCCCAGCGGCGGTTACATTGTCGGCGCGGAAAAATGGGTGCAGGCGGCGGCTAGGCGGCTCACCGCTCCCGGTATTGGCGCGCATGTGGGGGCGACTTTGGGCGTTAACCGCTGGTTTTACCAGGGCTTGTTTCTGGCGCCTCAGGTCGTAGGCCAGGCATTGAAGGGAGCAGTATTTGCCGCCAGTTTGTTTAAGCGGTTAGGCTACCCGGTACAGCCGTTGCCAGAAGGAGCGAGGGGAGATATTATTCAGGGAATCCAGTTAAACTCCGTCCGCGCCCTGGAAAAATTTTGTCAGACGATTCAAAAAAGCTCGCCGATTGATTCCATGGCAGTGCCGGTTTTTGATGAATTGCCGGGCTATGACCACCAGGTAATTATGGCAGCCGGAACTTTTGTGCAGGGCGCTTCGATAGAACTCAGCGCAGATGCTCCGCTGCGACCTCCTTATATAGCCTATTTACAGGGGGGGCTGACCTTTGATCACGCCCGAATTGCCATTTTGGCGGCAGCGCAGGCTCTGCTGGAGGAATAAGCAGCTTTTTGGTTGGTTAATTACTCAGTTGGTCAGCTGCAGCTGACAGTAATCAGCTATCAGGTATCATCATTTGGAATAAGCTAGATAAGATTTTTAAGATATTAAAAAGGGGATTGAGTGAGTTATGGGAGAAATAAACTGGATAGCGGTGGCAGCTCTCTTAGTGATGCTTGTCGGACTGGCGGGCACGGTTTTGCCGGTAATTCCCGGGATCCCGGTAATTTTTTTAGCCATGTTGGGATATGACTGGACCACCAGTTTTCAAGTTTTGGGCCCATACTTTTTAGGTACGATGTTGATCTTAGTTATCTTAAGCTGGGTTGCGGACTATTTTTCCGGTGTGGTTGGAGCGCATAAGTATGGTGCTTCGACTTGGGGAAAAATAGGAGTTATTGTTGGAGGGATAGCCGGGTTTTTGCTGGGAGGCCCAATTGGCCTAATTTTGGGTCCTTTGGCCGGGGTGATCATTGCTGAACTTTTGGCTGGTAAGAATTGGTCTGAGGCCATGTCTACCGGCTGGGGCACTTTTGTCGGTATTTTGGCTGGTTCGGTAGCCCGTTTAGCGATTGCCACCATAATGATAGTTGCCTTCTTAATCCGGATCATCTAAATAAGTCAAGGCTAAAAACTTATAAACTAAACTGAAGTAAGAAGCTTATATATTTAAACCGAAGATTAAGTTAAATATGGTATTTAAGCAAAGGTCAGCATCCCGTAGGGGACGCTGACCTATTTTGATAAGCGGATGATTTAATTTCAGTAAATTATTTGCGAAAATTATTTGCACTGCTTACTGGATCCGCCGCAGCAGGCCGGTCACTTTCCCCAGGATCGACACTTCTTTAGTCAGAATTGGGTTTAACCGGGGGTTTTCCGGTTGCAGCCGGATATGGTCGGCTTCTTTAAAGAAGCGTTTAACCGTAGCCTCATCATCTTCTAGCATGGCCACTACAATTTCACCGTTTTGAGCGGTGTTTTGCTGCCGAACCACAATGTAG
This sequence comes from uncultured Syntrophomonadaceae bacterium, assembly GCA_964464665.1. Taxonomy (GTDB): domain Bacteria; phylum Bacillota; class Ch66; order Ch66; family Ch109; genus CAYXHK01. The sequence continues at coordinate 818 of CAYXHK010000126.1, read as the reverse complement.
TCCCCATCAAAGATTCCGGCCCCAATCATGCTGTCGCCCTGCACCCTCAGGATGTAGGAATTGTCTTCCCGGACAAACTCAAGCGGCAAGGGAAAAACGTCTTCAACGTTTTCAACTGCCAGTATCGGTTCGCCAGCGGTGATTTTTCCGAGGATCGGCACATTAACCATTTCTTTGCGCAGCAGCAGTTCTTCCTGCAGAACCCGATGAACTACAAAACGGCCGAGGTC
>CAYXHK010000126.1:0-578 GCA_964464665.1 uncultured Syntrophomonadaceae bacterium | reverse complement strand
TTCTTCCTGCAAAATCTCAATGGCCCGCGGTTTGGTCGGATCGCGGTGGATGTAGCCGTTTTGTTCTAATTGGCGCAGGTGAGCATGTACCGTTGAACTGGAGCTTAAACCCACGGCCTGGCCGATTTCTCTTACCGAAGGCGGATAACTTTTGGTTCGGATGTGTTTTTTTATGTAGTCTAAAATATCCTGTTGCCGAGGGGATAAAGTCTTCATATTAGCACTTCCTCACCTTGTAATATTTTCTAAAATTATACCATAAAGGAAGGGCAAAGGAAACGTTTGTTCTAAAATAATCGAGCTAAAATTTTTGGGCGCTCAGTTGACATTTTAAATGCAACCCCTGACCGGCTTAGCAGTTGCAAATCAGTTTGTGCGATTATGATTATACTAAAAAAGCTAAAAGTATAATGAAAAACCGAAAAATAGGAAACGGCGGTCAAGGAGAGCCGGAAAAACTCGCCAAATCGAAACGCTGTCGCGAAGAAATCAGCCGCTTAATCACCCTGGGGTTGTATTTTGTGCTAAATTTAAGTATTGAAGAAAATTTTACTATGGTAAATCAAAACACCTTACCA
>CAYXHK010000125.1:0-6912 GCA_964464665.1 uncultured Syntrophomonadaceae bacterium | reverse complement strand
GCGGCGATCACTATCTGCCTTTCTAAGGTGGGCGGTGCCATAGCTACCGGTTATGACCAGATTGACAAAGCCCCGGAAGAACGGGAAAGAGGCATTACCATCTCCACCTCCCACGTGGAATACGAAACCGAAAATCGGCACTATGCCCATGTGGACTGCCCGGGCCATGCTGACTACGTTAAAAACATGATCACCGGCGCAGCGCAAATGGATGGAGCAATTCTCGTAGTATCCGCCGCGGACGGCCCGATGCCGCAGACCCGCGAACACATCTTACTGGCCCGCCAGGTAGGCGTGCCCTATATCGTTGTCTTTTTAAACAAAGTCGACATGGTTGACGACGAAGAACTGTTGGAACTAGTTGAAATGGAAGTATCCGACCTCTTAAATATGTATGAATTCCCGGGCGACGACACCCCCATGATCCGGGGTTCGGCCTTAAAAGCCTTAGAGTGCGGCTGCGGCGGCAAAGACTGTCCGAACTGCAAAGTGATCTGGAATCTGATGGATGCCGTAGACGCCTATATCCCCCTTCCCGAACGGGATGTGGATAAACCCTTCCTAATGCCGGTAGAAGACGTATTCACCATTACGGGACGGGGCACCGTGGCCACCGGCCGGGTGGAAAGAGGCACGATCAAAGTAGGCGATGACATCGAAATCGTAGGCCTTAGGGATTCGGTAAGAAAGACGGTTTGCACCGGGGTAGAAATGTTTAGGAAAATTCTTGATTTTGCCCAAGCTGGCGATAATATCGGCGCTCTGCTGCGCGGTGTTGACCGCAAAGAAATCGAGCGGGGAATGGTACTGGCGAAACCGGGCTCCATTAAATCGCATAACCACTATACCGCAGAAGTATACGTACTGACCAAGGATGAAGGAGGACGTCACACTCCGTTCTTTAATGGATATCGTCCGCAGTTTTACTTTAGGACCACTGACGTGACTGGTGTCGCCACCCTGCCGGAAGGGGTAGAAATGGTAATGCCGGGGGACAACATCCGGATGACGATTGAACTAATCACCCCGATCGCGATTGAGGAAGGTCTGCGTTTTGCGATTAGAGAAGGCGGCCGGACCGTAGGCGCGGGAGTAGTTACCGGGATCATTGAGGACTAGTCCCATTCTAAGCAATCGGAGCGGCAACTTTGATTGCTTAAACCTATTAACCGAGGTATAAGTAATCTTGATCGGTTCAAGTTGGTGTTCAGTCATTAGAGCATGGGGGGATTATAACGTCCCCCTATGCTTATTACCGCAAAATTTAGCTTGTATTACTAATATACAAAACCAGCGATTAGAAAATGGAGAAAGTTGGGACACTATTAAGGCGATCAAAGCGACAAAACCACCGCAGCAGTCTATTGACAGGTGCGCTTTGGTTGTGATAAATTGAAATGGTCTTAGTCTTTTCCAGGGAGGTGTTTAGGGTGCGGGTTGGAGTTACCTTAGCGTGCGCTGAGTGTAAGCGGCGAAATTATTCCACGAATAAGAATAAAAAGAATGATCCTGATCGGATTGAAATGAAGAAATACTGTAAGTTCTGCCAAACTCATACTGCTCATAAAGAAACCAAGTAGGATATTAGGAAGTGAACGGGATGTCTAATGTGAAGCGTATGGAAACAAGCAAGCTGGGTGGAATCCGGGAGCGGAGCACTGGCTTTTTACGTAACGTCTGGGCGGAGTTGAAAAAAGTACATTGGCCGAGCCGGAAAGAAATTATCGTCTATACCGGGGTAGTTCTGGTAGCGGTAGCTTTTGTATCTGTGCTTATTTGGATTGTAGATTCCGCTTTGAGTGTTTTATTGGAACAATTGCTAAGAGCGGTTGGGAAATAAGAAGAGCTTACCCTTTCTGCCTTTAGAAACAAGGGCGGAAAGTAATTAATAATAGATGACAGAAGCCAGGGCTGAAGCTTAAAAGAACTGGTCTTCACTAGGTTGAGGTGGCAAGGTGCAAACGAATCCGGTTTTCCAAGGGGGTGAGGGGCCTGTTGTGGAAAAGGTCCCTTGTATTATGGAAGAAAAAAATTGGTATGTTATACATACGTATTCGGGCTACGAAAACAAAGTCAAGGCTAATCTGGAAAAACGCGTTGAATCGATGAACATGGAGGATAAGATCTTTCGGGTTCTGGTTCCCATGGAAGATGAAATGGAGTTTAAAAACGGGAAGCGAAAGCTGGTCAAGAAAAAGATCTTCCCGGGTTATGTGCTGGTTGAAATGCTGATGACCGATGATTCGTGGTACGTCGTACGCAATACCCCAGGGGTGACTGGTTTTGTGGGAACCGGTTCTAAACCGATTCCTTTAAGGGAAACCGAGGTCGGAGATATATTGCGACAAATGGGCTTAGAAGAAGCCAAACCGAAGATTATGTTTTCCTTGGGTGAGATGGTCCGCGTTATTGATGGACCTTTTCAGAATTTCGAAGGCGTTATTGGAGAAATTTATCCCGACAAAGGAAAAGTTAAAGTGTTAATCTCGATGTTCGGCCGGGAAACACCGACTGAGCTGGAATTCTTACAGGTGCAAAAGATATAGCAGTGGGAGGGCTTTGCCCGCAAACCACATTTTAGTTCAAAGGAGGTGTGTAAGTAATGGCCAAAAAAGTAGTTGGTATGGTTAAATTGCAGATTATGGCTGGAAAGGCTACCCCGGCTCCGCCAGTGGGCCCGGCTTTAGGGCAGCACGGAGTCAACATTATGGCCTTTTGTAAGGATTATAATGAGCGGACCGCGCCCCAGGCCGGTCTGATTATTCCGGTGGAGATAACCATATACGAGGATCGCTCCTTTACCTTTGTCTTAAAAACCCCGCCTGCCTCAGTGCTCCTGAAAAAAGCTGCGGGCATAGAAACTGCTTCTGGCGAACCGAACAAGAATAAAGTCGGTAAGGTTTCGTCCGACAAGGTTAAAGAAATTGCGGAATTAAAAATGAAAGACCTGAATGCGGCAGATGTCGAAGCTGCGATGCGGATGGTCGAAGGAACCGCCCGCAGTATGGGTATTGAAATTGTTTCATAAGTTATTTAAGTGACGGAAAAAGCAGTGTGGGAGGAAGTTTCCGTTATTACCACAGGAGGGATGAATTCATGAAGTTCAGAGGAAAAACCTATCAAGACGCAATGAAGCAGTTTGAGCGAGCTAAATTATACGAAGTAGACGAAGCCCTGGAACTGGTTAAAAAAATCGCCCGGGCTAAATTTGATGAAACAGTAGAAATCGCGGTTAAGTTAGGGGTAGACCCCAGGCATGCGGACCAACAAATACGCGGTGCCGTAGTTTTACCGCATGGTACGGGCAAGACTAAGAGTGTTTTGGTTTTTGCAAAAGGCGATAAAGCTAAGGAAGCGGAATTAGCTGGGGCGGAATTTGTGGGGGCTGAGGATGTGATTGCCCAAATTCAAGCCGGCTGGTTTGGTTTTGATGTGGCGGTAGCCACTCCGGATATGATGGGGATGGTAGGTAAGTTAGGTAAGTTGCTCGGTCCGAAAGGCTTAATGCCCAACCCCAAGACCGGAACGGTGACTTTTGATGTGGAAAGAGCCATTCGTGAGGTGAAGGCCGGTAAGATTACTTATCGGGTCGATAAAACCGGGATTATCCATGCGCCGATTGGTCGGATTTCTTTTGAGGATGAGAAACTCAAAGAGAACTTCCAAACCCTGATCGAAGTTTTGATCAAGGCTAAACCGGCCGTAGCCAAAGGCCAGTACATCAAGAGTGTGGTCATTTCTTCGTCCATGGGACCGGGAATAAGGATCAACCCCTTGACCTTGAAAGTTACCGGCTAGATCATTCATTATTAAGCCCAATCGTTTTCAATATCAAGCGATATGTTTAATTAAATAAATAATTACTGGCTGTAGACAGTAGGTGTAATTTCGAACTGGAATTACCTAAGGAACCCAAGGATCTTCCTTAACGTTCGCCTGCCGAGGTTGGCAAATTCTCTGGATCAGACGTTAAACTCTGGAGTTTGAACGTAGGGAATTATACCGAGCCTCTGCTGTGTGCAGGGGTCTTATTGTTTGATTAAGCGGTTTAATTATTTTGTTTAAGAGCTCAATATTATTTTTGATTAAGGAGGTGAAGGAAAGAATGCCTAACCTCGAAGCCAAACAGCAAACCGTCCAAGCATTGCGTGAAAAGCTGACTATTTCCAAGTCAGTAGTTTTAACCGATTACCGGGGATTAAAAGTATCTGAAATAACCCAGCTTAGAGCTGAGTTGCGGAAAGCGGGCGTAGAGTTTCGCGTCGTTAAAAATACCATTACCAGCTTTGCCATCCAAGAAATCGGATTAGAAGGCCTGGAAGCGCATCTCAAAGGACCAACCGCGATTGCTTTCGGGATTGAAGACCCGGTTGCTCCAGCTAAAATTTTAGCGGATTTCGCTAAGACTCATAAGAACCTAAAAATCAAAGCGGGCGTGATTGAAGGCCAGGTTATTGGGGTTGATGGAGTTATCGCGCTTGCGGAACTGCCGTCCCGTGAGGTACTGCTGGCGAAAGTTGTGGGGATGTTTCAAGCGCCGATTACGAGTTGGGTCAATGTACTCCAAGCTCCGATTAGAAGTCTGGCTAACGTATTGGACAGTGTGCGCAAGCAAAAAGAAGAAGCAGCTTAAATTAAAGAATCATTGTGGAACCCATTATTAAAAGAAAATCAAGGAACTCATTTAAGGAACTATTTAGAGGAGGTAAAAAGAAAAATGAGTAAAGTTAATGAAGTACTAGAAATAGTCAAGGGTATGACTGTATTAGAATTATCGGAACTGGTAAAGGCTTTTGAAGAAGAGTTTGGCGTAACCGCTGCCGCGCCGATGGCTATGGCGGCAGGTCCGGTCGCTGGCCCGGCTGCAGTTGAAGAAGAAGCGCAAACCGAATTTGACGTAATTCTCACCAGCTTTGGCGAAAAGAAAGTTGAAGTAATTAAGGTAGTTCGGCAACTGACCGGTCTTGGCCTGAAGGAAGCTAAAGACTTAGTGGAAGCTGCGCCTAAAGCGATCAAAGAAAAAATCAGCAAAGAAGATGCTGAAGCCCTTAAGGCTAAATTGGTTGAGGCTGGCGCAGCGGTTGATATTAAGTAGTTGAAGGCTAATTAATTCGATTGGGAGACCACGGTGTCCGAAAAGCTAGAGCAAAAAGGGGGCGCTCTTGATGTTAGGTTAGGAGTGCCCTTGCTTTTTGGGGCTTTATTTGAGTTGATTGGGGAGTCTAGTAATTTTTTTTGAAATTTCAGTGTTTTAACCTTGACAAACTAGTATTATACTGGTAACATTTTCGAATGACATATTTTTGTAAAGACAAATTTTAGAATCCTAAAAATGGTCACAGATTAACGCTGTAAGTAGTTGATGTATAAATATGGAGAAAATGGAAAGACTACTTAAATGGCGTGATTGTTGGCTGCAAATAAAAGCGAGGGGTTAATACTGCCTTGCTTTTAGGTGTTCTAATAAATTGGGGGTCCACCAACTTGATAAGGGGTGAGGTCTTTTTATGGTGTATCCTATCGAGGCCGGGAACCGTAAGCGTTGGAGTTATGCCAGAATTGATGAGGTTTTGAATATGCCGAACCTGATCGAGGTGCAGCAAAACTCTTACCGTTGGTTTCTAGAAACGGGTTTGCAAGAGCTGTTCCGTGATATTTCTCCCATTCAGGATTTTACGGGAAATCTGGTCCTGGAGTTTGTAGGTTATAGCCTTGGGGAACCCAAATACTCGGAGGAGGAATCAAAGGAAAGGGACGTTACTTATGCAGCTCCATTGCGAGTAAAAGTGCGACTGCTGAATAAGGAAACCGGTGAAGTAAACGAGACCGACGTTTTCATGGGGGATTTCCCCAAAATGACGGAAAAGGGGACCTTCACCATCAACGGGGCGGAGCGGGTCATTGTCAGTCAGTTAGTGCGTTCTCCCGGCGTATATTTTAATAAGCAAGAAGACGCGGCTAGTGGGAAGCCGATTTATGGCGCTACGATTATTCCCAATCGCGGGGCCTGGTTAGAATTTGAAACCGATGTCAATGATAATATTTTCGTGCGGGTAGACCGAACTCGGAAACTGCCGGCAACGGTCCTAATCCGTGCCTTGGGGTATCCGACCAATGCCCATATTCAAGAACTCTTTGGGGAGAATGAGCATATTCGCATTACCCTGGAAAGGGACAGCACCGAAACTGAAGCGGATGCTTTGGTGGAAATTTATAAGCGTTTGCGGCCCGGGGAACCACCAACCGTGGACAGCGCCCGTTCGCTTTTAAATTCCTTGTTTTTTGATCCTAAACGCTATGACTTGGCCAATGTCGGCCGCTATAAGTTAAATAAGAAACTGGAAACAGATGTACCCCAAACTCAGCGTACCTTAATTAAGGAAGATATCATTAAGGTGCTTAGCTATCTATTGGGTTTGATGCGAGGCGAAGGCCAGGTGGACGATATCGATCATCTGGGGAACCGGCGGCTGCGTTCGGTGGGGGAACTCCTGCAGAACCAATTCCGGATCGGACTTTCGCGCATGGAGCGGGTAGTTAAAGAGCGGATGACCATCCAGGACATGGAGGTCATTACGCCGCAAGTTTTAATCAATATTCGGCCGGTAGTTGCCGCAATTAAAGAGTTTTTTGGCAGCAGTCAATTATCTCAGTTCATGGACCAAACCAATCCATTAGCGGAGTTGACCAATAAACGCCGGCTAAGTGCCTTGGGTCCCGGGGGATTAAGCCGAGAACGGGCCGGTTTCGAAGTGCGGGACGTTCATCACTCCCACTACGGCCGGATGTGTCCGATTGAAACGCCTGAAGGACCCAATATCGGCTTGATTGGCTCGCTTAGTACGTATGCCCGGATTAATGAATATGGTTTTATTGAAACTCCCTATCGAAAAGTTGACCAGGAAAAAGGCA
>CAYXHK010000124.1:4018-6953 GCA_964464665.1 uncultured Syntrophomonadaceae bacterium | reverse complement strand
AAGCGGACATACTCTCCCAGGCACTGTCGCACATTCCCTCCGGCTTTTCCCAGCCATTGGCAATAAATATTTGCCCAACCTTCAGGTCACAGGTATGGCTGATGGGATTTTCGTATTTATCTATCAAGTCTTGATAGTGAGCCATTTTCATAACGGTAATTTTAATTTTTTTCATTCATTTTCTCCTCGCCACACGTAATTATTAATACATTTCATGATCTGTTTTCTTCACCGGAATGAATCGAGGCTGAATAAGAACCCGTATAAATGACAATAGTCTCCATATAAACAAAGGAACTATACTTAAGCTAACTTAGCTTCTGTATAGCTCCTTTATAAAATATAAATGAACTCCAACGAACCTTTATCGACTTATCACCATCCATCGCCTTAAACTTCCGTTTCCCTTTCAACTCTCCCATAAGCCCTTCGTCTGCAGTTTCCAGCTACTCCACTTCACAACAGTCTTTCTTCCACATCCGTTCCTTCTTCTCCCATTCCCTTTCGGTCCTTTAGAATCTGAAACTTCAATGTCTTCCGTCCTGTTACAAACTTTTTCCCTGAATCCTTTGGATATAGCGAACCCCTTGATTCACCCGGCACTTATGTTCTGTTGAAAGTCCCGTTTCCATTTCCGACTCTGAAGGTTTTCCATCTTAGGAATTCCTTGGAGTTCATTTTTAATTTACTATAAATCACTATTCCCCGTCAAAGGCCAAATAAGACAACCTAGGCTGATTCTCCGAAAATTCCGAAAACATGGTCCCGATATCGGGACGTATCTCCTTTTTTATTTTGCGACTAATCTTTTTCAAAATCGTTTCTGGGCCGTTATCTGCTTTTGCCCCTTTTTTAACCGCCTATCAACAAATGCCCAGAGATGCTAGTCTGTTAGTATTTAAGGTTCTTCGCAATCCGACTTCAATAATGTTATTATTATAGTAATATTAAGTAGACCAGCATTCAATTGTCTGGTCATCTAGTCAACTGACATTATGATCACCTGGCCGTTTGGTCGTTTGGTCGTTTGCTCATATGGTCATTTAGTATATGGTTGTTTGGTCCTTTGAATCATCTGTCATCTGGTTGTTTGGTCGTTTAAATCATCTGTCATCTGGTTGTTTGGTCATCAGGTATACTTTCTTGAGGTGAGGGTTTTGATATTTATAACCATTTCCCGGCAGACTGGCAGTATGGGCAAAGAAATAGCGGAACTTTTAGCTAAAAAGACCGGCCTGCCGCTAATTACGCGGGATCTGGCAATTACCAAGTGGCTGCCGGAAGTAGCCACTAAGCACGAATTGCACATGCTGGCGGAAAGTCCCGGTTTTTTCTTAACCACCTCGTCCTTAGGCCTGACCTTTGCTCAGCACCTGGAAAACAAACTAAAAGATTTTATTACGCAGCAGCCGGCCATTATTTTCGGCCTGGGCGCCCAAATTATATTCGCCCAGCACCCTTCGGCCATTCACGTAAAAATCATCGCTTCCCCGGAGGTGCGAACCACCCGGATTATGCACCAGCATAATCTGGAGAAAAAAGACGCGGAAAGATTTCTGGAACTGACGGACCGCAAACACAAACGTTACATATCGGCGTTATATGGAAAAGACTGGTCTGATCCCTTGCTTTACCATATCGTGCTTAACACCGATAACTTGAGCATAGAGGAAGGGGCTTCGCTGCTTTACTACCTAGTAGAGAACCGACAGATCACCTCCTGCCAGATAGTCGAATCCCGGGCGGAAAAAGAGATGAAGCCTTTAGTTTTTAAACATCCATCTGAAGAAGAGTTCGCCAAGATCCTGGATATGTACGGTCTCGAGTGGGAGTATGAACCCCGTACTTTCCCCATCGAATGGGATACGGATGGCAATATCACCATGGCTTTTTCGCCGGATTTTTATTTACCCAGATTCAATACTTATATTGAGCTGACTACCATGAACCCAAAATATGCCTCTGAAAAAAAGAAAAAAGTGCAGCTGCTGAAAAAGCTTTATCCGGACACCAATATCAATATCGTTTTCAAAAACGATTACAATGCCTTGTTGAAAAGGTTCGGGCTGCAGAAAGGATCAGAAAAATAAATGGCTTCATCGGGAATTGGCAAGATCATCTACTCTGAGGAGCAGATCCAGAAAGGGATAGAAGAAGTCGCCGCTGAAATAAACCAAGACTACCAGGGCCAAGAACTGGCGATTATTGGGATTCTCAAAGGTTCTCTTTACTTTGTGGCGGATCTGACCCGTCATTTAACGATGCCTTTAAGCATTGATTTTCTGTCTATTGGCCTATCCCCGGAGGCAGCCAATAAAAACGCGGCTATTCGCTTTAAAAAGGATCTGGACTTATCGATAGCCGGACGGCATGTCCTTTTGGTCGAAGATATAATCGGTACCGGCCTGACGCTCGGTTATATCTGTCAGCACTTGGAAGCATTAAAGCCGGCCAGCCTGAAAATCTGTACGCTGCTTGATAACCCGGCCGAAAGGCTCTTGACGCTTAATATTAATTACCGCTGTTTTGTCATGCCGGATATTTTTGTGGTTGGATATGGCCTTGATTACCAGGAAAGATATCGGAACCTGCCCTATATTGCCGAATATCAAATGCCACCCAATACCTGATCTTAAGACCAGAGGGATTTCAGCTTCAGCCATACCCCATCTTGCTTTTCAACCCTCATAATCCCACATAACCCCCATATCGAAGTAATTCGTTTGGGGTTTGCCTGTTTATCACAATACATCAGAATATCAATGTATCAATACCTTGTATAGCGTTTTCAAGAGTATTAAACTTTTTTGGAACTTAGATTTATTTATGATAATCTCAAAAAAATCTCGAGCCGTTCCCTCGCTTCCTGTTCAGACATCCGTCCCATGCCGGGCTATAGATCGGGTTATAGAAAGGAAGCAAAAAGAACGTCCCT
>CAYXHK010000124.1:0-3918 GCA_964464665.1 uncultured Syntrophomonadaceae bacterium | reverse complement strand
GCTGTACAGCGCATACCCATTGCGCCCCTTTTGCTTTGTTTCGTAAAGGGCAATATCGGCCATAGACAACAATTCATTGTACGTAGTCCCGTCTATCGGGGCAATTGATATGCCAATGCTTAAAGTGGAATAAAACACCTCGCCCTCCTCGGTAAACATGGGTGTTATACTCCAATCTTCCACCAGTTTTTCCGCTTTTGACACAATACTCTTTACATCATCCCTCAAAGCGCAGAAAACCACTAACTCATCCCCGCCAAAACGCGCAATAATATCAGTTGAATGGAAGGTATTCAGCAGTGTTTCGGCTAAAAGCCGCAGCACCCGATCTCCGGCTACATGCCCATAATTATCGTTGATCTCTTTAAAATAATCCAGATCAATCAGCACAAACGCAAACCCGACCCCATCCGACATGTCCTGTTGTAAAAGCGCTGTCACCCGCTGCTCCAACACCCGGCGGTTAAAAAGCCCGGTCAGAATATCGATTCTCGCCTGCCGGGTGACTTCATCCAGCCTCTGGCGCAGCATGATCGAAGCCAGCAAGGCAGCAATGGCCTGCACTGTTTCCGCTTCGTTTTTGCTTAAGCGGGACAAAAATGGAGGCGCTTCAATCATCCGTCCGGTGACCAGTATGCCAAATATCTTATTCTCCACCACGATAGGGGCAGAAATAAAGTACGGGAGATTCAGGGTTTTTCTAAGACCAAAAAACTGGTTTTCCTCGTTTTCTGCTGTAACTAAAACAAATTTCGTCAGATCCAGCAGATCCGCATCAACCTCCAGTTCTACCCCAGACAGGCTAGCCTTTTCTTCCGGCGTATAGCCCTGCAAAACAAAGGGAATAAACTTTCCATCTGAGTCAGGACGGAGAAATATGGTTTTTTGCATGTTCAGCGAAGCGTTGATGCGCTTTGTGGTGCTGAGGAATATGTTATCCTGATTTACCAGTCCTCGCAAAGAAACCGATAATTCCGCCAGCAGGCGAAAACCTCTGCGTTTTTGCTCAAGCTCGACACGAATTAAAATGTTCTGCGTATCCAAGGACAATACCTTAGCCATGTTCTGCACGCAAAGCTCTTCCAACCCTTTATACGACAGGCTTTTTTGTTCACCCGAGGCAGTCGTCCCAGCATCCCAGACCGTATGCGTGGATGCGGCTGTTTTTTGCCGACCGCCGTAGTCTTTTTTCTTGGAGAACACGCAAAATACGCCGGTCCAGTCAAGGCTTCTGGCTTTGCCGCCGAGAGGCGCAATCTCCACCCCGGTATATATTCCGAAAAGCGGAAATCGATCCTGTACAAGGTCTTGCAGCACGCGGGCGTCTTCAAGGTCAGTTCCGCCATAACCGGCGCAACGCCCGGCGCAGTCAATATAGAAGGCAAAGACGGGTTCTTTATCCTTAAGACCAGCGAGTAAGCCCTCAACCTGCGGCCGGATATAGTGGGGTTCCAGGGTTCGGGTCATGATTTGAAATCTGGTTCCGGCAACCATATCCGGTTCAAACATGATAATTCCGCCGCGTTCAAGGTCAATACCCTGGCAAAGCCGGTTGGCATAATTCCTTTCATCGTAATCTTCATCAGCTTCACCGTGATTGATCCCCAGGATCAGGAAGAAAGGATACTCGTCCGGTGTGACTGCAGGCCCTACAAGCTTGTCTAAAAAAGCAATGGCCGGTTTCCCCTCGATTTCAAGAATAACCGAATCATCCGCTTTGGTGACTGTATAGTAGGGCGAAGCCGGGCGGCAACCATGCAGGATAATCTGATCAACGTGGATGTCCTCAGAAAAAGTTAAGGCAAACACATGATGCTCGCCCATTGTGCTGCCAATAAACTGCCTGGTAGGCGTAAAGATGTGGTCACCAGTCAGGCCGGCTCCCATTATGTAAGGTAAAAAACCCAGTTGCTTTTCAATGCCTTCCAGAAGCCAGGTAGCCATTATCAAACGGTTCTTAGCTGACACTCTGTTTACGGCATCGTAAAACAAAAGCACCGGAGAGTCGGGCGAAACCGCCGCTTCCGCCAGCTTCTTCCCTAGTTTAAGACCAGCCTCAAATTCACTGTCGTCCAAACCGCCTTCGCTTACTACCTGAAAGCCGCTGTCGTCCAGCCAAATACAGGCAACGCCAACATTATCACCGGCATAACCAAACTGGTCATTAGTAATAATCCCGGCAGCGCCTCCGCCAAAAATATGGCTGGTGCTGCCGATCGTTTTAGCAACCTCTTGCCTTAAGATTTCCTGGTCATGACGCGCAGTGCAGAAAAGCAAGACCAAGTCGCAGGAATCGGTTCTGCCCGACGCCTCGAGAGCCTGCCGCGCCGCCAAATTTCCCGCAAGCGCACTGTCCGGATGATCGCAATATCCCAGTCCAACCTTCATCTATACATACGCATGACCATAAGGCATGCTCCCCCTTTCTTAGGGTAGGTCCGACGTTCATTCCCGACATAAAACGGCCTAAAAAACATGCAACAGCGCGACGCTTACCTCATAGTGAGAGATCACCCCCAAGGTAATGTTCCGCCTAAAAAACATAGAACAGCGCAACGCTTACGATTACCGAAACGATGATATCCATAACCGTTGCCGGTTGCCTCTATTATATGCCTTTTTGGTAATACGAACAATAACTTCCACTACTGTCAATTGGTTGTAAATCGATTTGCTGCGACAGATATGATGAATATAGTTAATTCCAGTACTCCAGCCTTTTTAACAGTAGAATTAAGAATCCATTATTCAACGCATCTACAAGTTTATCTACACTCTTTCTAACGCGCGATTTAATGGATGGTGTATACTTAGGATGTTGACTATAGCTGGTGTCAGCGTCGATAAATGATAAGTCGATAAATGATAAATCGATGAGTCGATGGGTCGATGGGTCGATGAGTCTATAAGTCAATAGTCGATAAGTCGGCAAGTCAGTGTAACACCTGAAGTAAGGAAATAATCACCGTGAACAAGGCAACCTCAAAGTGGCATATTTTAATAGCAGTTTTGATACCGGTATTAATGGGGCCAATTGATGCCAGTGCGGTAAATGTCGCCTTCCCCAGCATATCAGAATACTTTAAAGTTAGCGTGGACATGGTCGGCTGGGTTAGCATGTCTTATCTGTTAGTCATGAGCAGCTTTCTGCTCAGCTTTGGCCGGCTGGGTGACATGTTTGGTTTCAGACGCATATTTTTGGCGGGTATTGCAGTATTTACAATCGCTTCCACTTTATGTGGTCTATCCTGGAGTATTGGAGCCCTTATTTTCTTCCGGGCAATTCAGGCTATTGGCTCTGGAATGACCGCAGCCCTTTCCGCAGCCATTATTACCGCAACATTTCCCCCGCAGGAAAGGGGAAAAGCACTGGGTATGCTGGGTACGGTGGCTGCCTTGGGACTGGCGACCGGACCCAGTCTGGGCGGACTGCTTTTAGATCTTTGGGGATGGCAGACCATATTTTTCATAAACATTCCCATCGGCATAATCGCGTTTTTGGCCTGCTATAAATTATTGCCGGAAAAAGAAAAACTCACCGAACAAAAATTTGACTGGCCTGGCGCCGGTCTAGCCTTTAGCTGCCTGGCTTCTCTTTTGTTATTCATCAGCCGGGGGCAATATTATCAATGGTCGGGGCTGATACTGCCAATCGGGTTTTTGGCCCTTATTACCGGAGCGTTGTTCATTGTTCAGGAACGAAAAACAACGGAACCCATGTTAGAGTTAGGCCTGTTTTGCAGCCCTGCCTTTACTGCCGGAAACATTGCCGCTCTCTTTCATTTTATGACCCAGTACATCATTGTTTTCGTTACCCCCTTCTATTTACAGCAGCAGCTTGGCTTTGCCCCCTCAAGAGTGGGAATTACCATGACCGCCTTCCCCCTGACCGTACTGCTGATAGCACCTTTGAGCGGG
>CAYXHK010000123.1:0-6999 GCA_964464665.1 uncultured Syntrophomonadaceae bacterium | reverse complement strand
ACCCAGAGGTCCTCACCACTTACGACTGCCAGACCCTACAAGACAAACCCTCGGGTGGGAATTCAGCCCCGCTGCAGCGGTTTGCGGGTACAGGGCACCGCTACCTCCCCGCCTAGCACGACTAATCCTATATTAAAATACATGGCGGAGAGAGAGGGATTCGAACCCTCGAGACAGGTTATGCCCATCTACTCGCTTTCCAGGCGAGCGCCTTCGACCAGCTCAGCCATCTCTCCATCCACAGTTTAACAGCTTCATGCCCTACTGATTAAACTACTTATTAAACTATTTACTGTCACCGTAATATTTTATAACTATTTTAATTAAATTGCAAGCGCCAACTCGTTTAATATGTGTTTGTTCTGTGATCCTCAGTTGACATTTTAAATGCAACCCCTGACCGGCTTAGCAGTTGCAATCAATTTGTCACCCTGAAATATTTCTGAGAAAATGTCACTTTGGACAAACTGAAGGGATAATATTATCAATGACACAAGATGAAAGAACCAAACTTTATATTGCCCGTTGTCTACTTGATGAGAAAATGACTATCAGAGAGGCTGCTAATTTAAGGCCTATGCGAACGCCAGATAAAACGTCTTAAAGAGGGGGTTAAGGAACAAGGCGATGCGTTCGTAATCCATAAAAATCGGGGCCGGAAACCCTCGCATGCTCTCACTGATAAAATCCGGGACTTAGTAATCAATCATAAAAAACGGGTAAATATTCTTTGGCCATTTTTTCTCATTTTCGCGCTGAGGTTTTGACGTTGAGATTTAGCGTTGGGGTTTCACCCAGTTCTCCGCCAGTTCCCGAAAATAGCGGCAGTTCTGCACTATATCCGGGCCGGCCTTGAATAACCCTCCGCCAATCAAAAAAATCACCTCAGCCCCGTAACTCTCAAGCATTGCCGGGACGCGGTCCAGGCTCATGCCCCCGCCGGGGCAGGGGAAAATCGGTTTAAGGTGCCCCATGGGAACCGCTGTTCCTTGAGCAATTTGCGCGCATTCCGCCGAGCTGAAGGAAAAACGGCCGCCAAAGTTCGGATAAATCGTCGCATCCGCCCCGGCAAGACGGGTAATCTGGCCAAATAGCGCGGCGTGTCCGATTCCATTTTCCCGGCTGGTTACGAAACTGCCCAAAAACGCCGGATGGCTGAATATCGGCAACGCCAGCCGGTCATCATCCGCCAGTTGGCGCAGCGTATCCCAGCCAATCAAAGCCGGAGCCGCCATCAGGCCCCGCGCTCCCGCCTCCTTGGCCAGCCTGGCCCGTGCCAAAACCTCCGTTGCCGGGGCGGTTACATTGGCGACATAAATACAGTTTTGCCCGGTTTCCCGGTTTGCTTTCTCCACCGCCTTGGCGCATAACGCTGCCCGCTTTGCAAACGGAGCGAAAACCTGGTTGGTCAGTCCATGGTCGTCTTTGATGATATCAATCCCGCCCAGTGCCAGCTTATAGGCCAGGTCCGCCAGTTCCTCCGCTGAAAGGCCCATAGGTTTAAGCGCCGTAAATAACAGGGGACGCTCCGGCACCCCCAGCCATTCACGCAGCCCGTCCCGGCCAAAACGCGGACCCCGAAAATTTTTTAAGAGCGTCTCGGGCAGTTTCAGGTGTTCCAGACAAAACCCCGGTTTGAGGCTGATATTGCCAAATAAAACGTTTAAAAGCTGGGTCAGTTCCTGAGCCGCGGTTTCCGCCGCAAAACTGATTACCACCCGATAGCTTTGATTGTTTTGATACGGCGTAAATTCTTCGATGTGGCCAAAAACGTGCTCGCGGATCATTCCCGGCGGAACCAGTTCCTCCGGGAATTCTACGGTTTCCTCTAAACAAAGATCCTGGGCTTTGGCCCAGGCTTCTTTTTCCGAACCGGTGATGCGATAGATGGCTAAAAATCTCTCCCCGGAAATCATCATAACGCCTCCGCTTTGGCCTCGCTGTGCACCGGGGCCACGTATGCCTCAGTCAGCTCCGCCTCGGGGATAACCAAATCAGTGCGCAGCAATTTGGCCACAGCACCGACCAAGGCCGGGGCATCCAGGCCGTACTCCCGCATCAGATAAGCGCGGCTGGCCCCGTGCGCAAAGGTATCCTGAAGACCCAGCCGAATCAGCGGCCGACCCAAACCGGCTTCGGCCAGCTGTTCCGCCATGATCGTCCCCAATCCGCCGATGACCGAATGGTTTTCCAGCGTAATTACTCCGTAACGCGCCTGAGCGGCCGCTTCTATAACCGCAGGGTCGACGAAAGGCTTCAAGGTTGAAATGTGCATATGCTGGATGGACACGCCCCGACGCTGCAGGGCCGGGATAGCGCGAAGCGCTTCTTCCGTACAAATACCGCTCGTCAAAAGGAGCAGGTCATTCCCGGCACTTAAGGTCCGGGCCTTACCAAACTGCATCGGCTCCTCCCGGCCAAACAGCCGGGGGATTTCGCCGCGCAGCATGCGAATATAGACTGGCCCCGGGATCGCGTAAGCCACGTCCAGCACTGACTCTACCTCGGTAGCGTCGCCGCACTCGAGGATAGTCAGATTCGGCAGAGAACGCATTACGGAAATATCTTCAATCGCCTGGTGGGTGGCCCCGCCCGGGGTGGTAATGCCCGGCAGAAAGCCGAACATTTTTACCGGCAAATTCGGATAAGCCACCGACATGGCGATCTGGTCGTACGCCCGGCGATAAATAAAGACCGCAAACGTATGCACCAGCGGAATGAACCCTTCCCGGGCCAGACCACCCGCAAAACTGAGCATGTTCTGTTCCGCGATGCCTAAGGAAATAAACCGGTCGGGATAAGTATCCCTAAAAAGATCGATCTCCGTGGAACTGGTTAGGTCTGCGGATAAAACCAAGACTTCCGGCTTATCCTTGGCCCATTCGATTAGATTGCGGCTGTGGACTTTTGATAAAATTTGCATCTTGTTCTTTAACCCCTTGTCCTAAATCCTAAATTAAAACTCGGCCAGAGCCGCAGCAAACGTTTGCTGTTCCTCGGGACTGCTGAAGCGGATGTAGTGCAGTTTGGGAGCCCTGGCCTCTAAAAGCTCAATCCCGGCGCAGGGATTGGTATCCGCTAAAATGACCAGCGCCCGGCCATCCGGCTTAAGCTCCGCCAGTTCTGTCAATTCCGCCAGTCGCTCGATATTATGGCCGTCAATACGCTGAACCCGCGCCCCAAAAGCCGCCAGCCGCTCATCCAGCGGTTCCGTTTTCATCACCTGGGCCACTGCTCCGTCGCATTGCTGCTGATTCACATCCACAATAATCCGCAGATTATCCAGCCGGTGAAAAGCGATAGCCTGCATTGCCTCCCAATTCTGGCCGGATTGCAGTTCCCCATCCGACATAAACACCCAGACCCTTCCGCTCTCGCCCCGCCTTTTTCGGGCCATGGCCAAACCAGCGGCCTGACTTAAGCCCTGCCCCAGCGAACCGGTCATCACTTCCATGCCCGGCGAGTGCTCCGCCCCGATCATTTCTACGGAACTGCCATCCTGGTTAAACTGCCGCAGCCCTTCGGGGGCCATGCGGCCTACTTCAACCAGAGTGGCGTAAAGCACCAGGGCGTATTGGGAGGGGGAAAGAATGAACCGGTCAAAGTCCGCAGACTTAGGGCCATTAAACATAGCCCCGGTTTGATAATCGGGGTTTGCCACTCCCGGCACCCCTGGAAAAGGCGGCGGGATCAGTGGAGTCTTTACCGGGCCTAACCGCAGCAGATTTACGTACAACGCGGCAAAAATCTCCGCCGCCGAACAGGCCTGACTCAGGTAACCCCCGTTATTTTGCACCGTATGTTCCAATACCCGACGCCGAATTCCCCGCGCCACCCGACGAGCTTCCTCAACCCAAGCCGGCTTTTGGCGGTTTTCTGTTTGTTGTCTATCGGCTGATAGCTCTACCATCTTAAACTCCATTTTATACGCTGCTGCTCCTTTTAAACGCTCAATTCCCATGCAAAATCCTGTCGCCATTATTAAGACAGCTATTACTGCTGAATACTGTCGCGTTCCTATATAATAAAATACAAGAATGGTAAGGGTTAAGCGTCTTACTGCAAAATCCTGTCGCGTTCCCGTACCCTATCTCAATTATTTAGCGATTAAATAACCAGAGGTTCAATTAACTGGATATTTCTATTCAATTCCGCAAAGGTTTTTAGATTATCGGCATACGCCATACTAAAAACACAGAGAAAACCGACTCCAACTCTATAGTCGGGCGGGAAGCAAAAATTCTAAATCCACGGGCGGTACCAGTCCCTCGGCTGCGGCCCATTGCAGCAGCTTAGTTACGGCTGCATAGCCGATTATCCCCAAATCGAGACTAAATTCATTCACGTAAAGCTCTATGTGTGCCTCCACAACCTCCGGCGCAATTTCCTGAGCGTGACTCAGCACAAAATCCCGTGTTTCCTCCGGATGCGCCCAAGCGTAGCAAACCGAGTCCCGGATCCAATTGGCGATGGCGGCTTGGTCTAACGAACGATGCGCTACGATCGCTCCCAAGGGAATGGGAAGGTTAGTCTCGGTTTCCCACCAGCTGCCTAAGTCGGCTAAAAGGGTCAAGCCGTAAGTTGGATAAGTAAACCGGGCCTCGTGGATCACCAGTCCCGCCTCCACGCTCCTGGCACGAACCGCCGGCATAATCTCGTGAAACGGCATAATCACAATCTCGCCTACACCGCCCGGCACCTGCTGCGCAGCCCAGAGCCGAAACAACAGATACGCTGTGGAGCGTTCGCTGGGAACCGCTACCCGTTTACCGGCCAGCCTCGCCGCCGACCGATCCTGACAGCCGGCTTGATCCGCAGTCAATACCAGCGGCCCGCACCCGCTACCCAAAGCGCCCCCGCAGGGCAGCAAGGCATAATCCTTAAGCACCCAGGGCAAAGCCCCGTATGAAATCTTGATTATCTCCGGGCCTTGGCCGCTGGCAGCCAGTCCGTTGGTAACGTCAATGTCAGCATATGTAACCTCAAGCGCCGGAGCCCCGGGGATCAACCCGTGTACCCAGGCGTAAAAAATAAAGGTGTCGTTGGGACAGGGAGAAAAAGCAATCTTCAAGATATAGATAGCACCTCCTGTAAAACGGAGCAGCCGGCCTCCAAAGCCCCCAGCGCTTCTTTAATCCGCCAGACGGAGCGGTCTCGTGGACCAACCTGGTTGGAAATGGCCCGAAGTTCTAAAACCGGTAACCCTGCCGCGTGCGCCGCCAAAGCCACGCCATAACCCTCCATACCTTCAGCCGCCGCACCGGGAAAACGCTCCGCGAGTTCCGCAGCCCTCTGGGCCGTACCGGTTACCGTATTTACCGTAAGGATCGGCCCGCTTATGACCGGCAACCCGGCCGCGCGCAAGCCCTCGATCAAAAAGTTGGTTAAAGCCAGATCTGGCGGAAAACGGACACTGCCAAACCCCAGATCCGCCAAGCTCCTAAACCCATCCGCCGTTTCCGCTCCTAGATCCGCGGCAATGATCTCCGTGGCTGCCACCAAGGAGCCAACCTCCGCCTGGCCAGGAAACCCCCCGGCGATCCCCGCGCAAATAACCAGATCGTACTTAAGAGCAGCCAATTCTTTCGCTGTTTTGGCTGCCGCTGCTGCCGCACCCACCCCGGATACCACAACCGTAAACCAGCCCCCGTCGCGGAGACCCCGACAGACCGCTTTTCTTTCTACCGCGACCGGTGTCACCACCAAGACGCGCCGGTACGCCTCCAGTTTTCGGGCATTATTTGAGCTCCTCGAGCTTAAAGTTTTTAAATATGATCCCATTTTAGTATTTACTCCTATCCGGCACCCTTTTCCCTAATTATACCCGGAAAGGTTCCCAAAGCAATGTTCGTGTCAAAAGTAAATAATTAGACAAATATTTAGATAGCATGTTACAATTGAATCGCGGTAATCCAGAGGATTTCCCCTGAAAGTAGCGCGACCGATTTATAAAGAAAAAGAAGCATTGTAGCAACCCAGGGCCGCTTGTAGCCGTAACAGGACCAAGACGGAAGGATTTGTGCTATTTAGGCTCTCCTGACGTTTTGTTTAGGGGATTTTTATTTTTAGGGTAGAAATGAGATGAGACTCAGAACCCGCTGCTAGATGTTGATGAATAGGAAAGAAAATAACCAAGCATCCTAACCCAAAATTTCATTACGCATTTAAGGAGGTTTCAGGCATGACTGAAACTACCCAGGTCTGGAAAACACAAGACATTGCCGATAAGTACCTATCTGGGGTACGAGGCGCAATCCCTTTTGCCGCCGAACAGATTGAGGTCATGCATATGCTTATCAAAATGTCGGGAATTAACGTCAAAAGTTTTTTGGATATAGGCTGCGGCGATGGTATTCTGGCGGCCGCTATCCTGGAGCACTTTCCCGACTCAAAGGCTGTGTTATTGGATATCTCTAAACCCATGATTAAGGCGGCAAAAGATAAATTAAGTTCTTATATCCACATCGACTATATCGTTTATGACTATGGAAAAAAAGATTGGGTCGGTGAGGTTAAGCACCAGGCACCCTTTGATATTATTGTTTCGGGTTTTTCAATCCACCATCAACCTGATGCCAGAAAGTTTGAAATCTATGGAGAATTATTTAACCTGCTGAATACAAATGGGCTTTTTATTAATATCGAACAGGTCTCCTCCCCGACAAAATGGATCGAGTCGGTTTTTGATGAGTTGTTTATTGAATCCCTGTATCAGATGCACCTTAAACAGGGGGATGTGGTTACACGGACTCAGGTAGCCGGTGAATGGTTTACCCGTCCAGATATAGAAGCCAATATCCTGGCGCCGGTTGAAAAGCAGTGTGAATGGCTTCGCCAGATTGGATATAGCGATGTTGACTGCTATTTTAAGATACTTGAACTGGCCGTTTTCGGGGGGAGGAAATAGATATGTTTTCGGTTTATACCGGACGTGCTATACTCAGCGCCGGTAAAACCCCCAGCTTTGCCACTGCCAATAAGTAGTATTGTCAACGGCAG
>CAYXHK010000122.1:0-7007 GCA_964464665.1 uncultured Syntrophomonadaceae bacterium | reverse complement strand
TGGCCAGGAACAATACTTTAGAGGTCAAACCCTATAATCTGAATGAAATAGTCGAAAGGATGCTGCCGCTGATCCAGGCGGATGCGCTGATGACCGATAACTATATCCAGTTAGAGCTGCAAAAGGTACCGGACCTGCTTTTAAACAGATGCGAAATCGTCCAGCTCTTGCTGAACCTGGTGCGGAACGGGATAGAAGCGATGACTCCCGGCGGCATTATAACCATAAAAACCTATATGACCGGGGAAGATGTTATACTGGCGGTACAAGATCAAGGCCCGGGCATCCCCCTGGAAATCATGGATAAAGTCGGCACCCTCTTTTTTAGCACTAAAGAACAAGGAACCGGCTTTGGCTTGTCGATCTGTCAAAGTATTGCCCAGCGACATGCTGCCCGGATCGATATTGAAACCAGTGGCGCCGGCACCACCTTTTTTGTCCAGTTTAAAACGACGGGGAAGCAAGGGGATGGTTCTTTTGCTTCCAACCTCGGAATCTAGGGGACCGTCCCCTTGTGTTGAATTAGCTAAAATAGGTTTAGCCAAGACATCTCCCTATTAACCAATAATCAGGCCGGCAAGCTTTCGGTAACGTTAGCCCGCCGGCTTGATTATTTTCCTGGTCGGCATAATTTTTGAATTATATTGTATACTTGAAGAGCGGAAAACCGGTTGGCTACGGGGAAGGAATGCACCTTAAGGAATATCTGTTAAGGCTGGAGAGTGCAGAACTTCGCTGGTGAGCACTTAAAAGCTATCCCCTTAAGTTATCTTAGTTAAGACTCGAAGGGCCGGAATGTTTCGGACAGTTTTAAACCGATTCTTTACCCATCCCCGGATTATAACGTACGAGGGAAAGGTAAAGCATACGCTTTCATAATTATTCTAAAAACAACCCACCTCACTTAGCTGCTCATCAGTTCCCGGAGTATGTTCAAAGCTTGGCGTTCGATGCGGGAAATCTGCACCTGCGAAAGTCCCAGCACCTTGGCTACTTCGGTCTGGGTTTTATCCTCAAAAAAGCGCATCCGAATAACCTGCTGATCTCTTTCCGATAGTTTGTCTAAAACCTCCTGGAGGGCAATATTCTCCATCCAGGCGGTTTCCATACCCCCGTCTGATTTTAGTTGATCCAGTAGGTAAATCGGGTCTCCATCATCCTGAAACAGGGTCTCGTGAATCGAGGCGGGTTGCTGCAGGGCCTCGATGGCGGTTATCAGTTCCTCCCGGGGCAGCCCCATGGCTTCGGCAATCTCCCCAATCGTCGGCTCCCGGCCTTTCTCCCGGGTTAACTCCTCTTTGACCCGCGGCACGCGGAAAGCGACTTCTTTTAAGGAACGGGATACTTTGATCGAGTGGTCATCCCGCAGGAAGCGGCGGATCTCCCCAATGATCATCGGAACGGCATAGGTGGAAAATTTGACGTTAAAGCTGGAGTCAAATTTTTCAATTGCCTTAATCAGACCAATCGTTCCGATCTGAAATAAATCTTCTTCCTCGTAACCCCGGTGGTGAAAACGCTGCACCAGATTAAAAACGAGACGGAGGTTGCAGTTAACCAGCTTCTCTTTGGCTTCCTGATCCCCGGCCTGGGCCAGGGGCATTAATTCCGCTACCTCGGCATCGGTCAGCCGGGGAAAACGGGGCAGATTCATCTCCGACAGGCGGGTGCTCATCATCCACCCCCGCCCTAATGTTCCGCGGCAACTGACAGGGGGGTTACCTTTACTGTTTTCCGCAGATAAATCTGGGTGCCTTGATTTACCGCCGACTCCACCTTAACCTCATCCATGAAGGACTGCATAAAAGAAAAGCCCAGCCCCATGCGGTCGCTGCAGGTGGTATAGGCGGGTAGCATAGCTTGCTCAATATTGGCAATACCAACTCCCGAATCTTCTACCCGTACTTCCAATCGGTCCTCCTCAATCGATGCCCAAATCCGCACGGTCCCTCCCGGCTGGTTTTGATAACCATGAATAATCGCATTAGATACCGCTTCCGAAACAGCTACTTTGATTTCTTCGATTTCATCAAGGGTAAAATCCAGTTGGGAAGCAAAGGTAGCTACTACTACCCGGGCAAACGACACATTTTCAGGAAGACCGGCAATCTCCATCTTCATGTGGTTTCGATAATTCACTGTCTGCACCCTGGTCGGGTCAACACCCTTACCCTAAACCTTTATCTAGGGATGTGGCGCATTCTGCACCGCCTTAAACCAGGGCTCCACCCCTTTCTCGTGGTTTTGGTAACACTCATACCGAAAGTTTATTTAAGATTAGTCAGCTGTTTCAAACCTTCTCCCTCATTCTCCAAAATCGGAATCAATTTGGAAATCCCGGCTGTTTCCAAAACCCTTTTCGCCGTCACCTGTGGATTGACAATCGCCATCTTTCCGCCAAGCCGGTTCAAATACCGGTACCGGCCAAGGATTACCCCAATCCCGGAGCTGTCAATAAAAGATACCCCAGTAAGATTTAGTAACAAATTCTGAGTCTTGTCCTGCTGCAGCCGGTCATCAATGGATTGGCGCATTCTATCCGCAGTCGCCATATCCATTTCCCCCTTTACCCTTACCAGGAGGACACCCCGGGCTGAGCTAAATTCCAATTTCACCCCCGCGACCTCCCTGCTAATTTATTGTTGTATTACTTAATTCGATGTGTTACAGGTAAATCCTTCCACCCGAATAAGGCTTTTTCTGTCAGTAACTCAGATATATTGACGACATGGCTAAATTAAAAAAGTCAAAAGGGAAGAAACGGCCAATAAATAACACAAGAATAAGGATATAGGAAAAAGATATTTGTAAAAGATATGGAAATGTAAGGACAAAAAACAGATGTGCCGGTAATTATTTTTGAAAAAGGCTTGCTTACTTATTTAGCCATAGTATAATTTAATTAAATTAAGTATGTTTTTAAATGGCGCATAAGTCAGACTATTCTAAAAGTTAATTTTAGTCCAAACCTATTATTTACTGATAAATATTAGCGCTAAAAATCTGCTGCCGTCAAATAAATAATAAGCTGGGAGGTTTTAGCATGCTGGAATTTAGGGATGTTACCCCGCTGATATTTTCGGCTTTAGCGGTTAAATCATGCGGTACCGTTATCTTAGGCGAATTTGAAAATCCGGAAGAGTTCGCTGATTTTCTAAAAACTAAGGCGAATAAAACCTATCTGGTCCAAAACCAAAGCAGCGGGCAGTTTATCGGCGGCACCGCCTACTCGATTACTGAGGGGCAAGGTATTGACGTGGTCGTCGTCTTTGTGGTGCCGGAATTTCGAGGTCAGGGGTGGAGCATTGATCTGGTCAGGCGGATCGAAGCACTGGCGGGCAAAGGCATGGAAGTCCGGCTGAGTTTCTTAAACACTAAGAACAGCCGAAAATGGGCTGAGTCTTTGGGTTATGAATTATTTATCAGCCAAGAAGCGATTATTCAAGGGGTCAAAAGAGTTTAAAGGCGATTACTTACTTAAGGGAGGCAAAACTGCAAGCCGGCAGTATGACTGTACATGATAGGCAGGATGTTTTAACATTCCATGCGTGGCAAAACTGCACGCCGGCAGTATGATTGCCAACAGCAAGGCTTAGGGAAGTTCCAGTCAATATAACTAAAAGGGGTTAAGCCAATAACCCTTGAATTGGTTATTCAAGGGTTATTGAACCGGCCTGCCGCGGAAATTTATAAAGCTATAATCTTTGCTTCTTTTCATCTCCTAAAATTTTGCCCTGAGACCTTGGCTCTAAGTTTGGTTTTTAGTCTTTAATTATTTTACTTTTAGTCTTTAACTTTAAGTTTTTCTTTTAGGAAGTCTGATGACGACTTAGTTTCTCTGCTCTGCTTAGTTTCTCTAAAGACTTACCCAGGCCATCTTTCCAATTGTCCGATATCCTCAAATACCTCACCCAACTGCTGCAGCAGAGTTCCTCTCGGCACCGCTTCTTTGGCCACCAGGTCATAGCGGGATATTTCCGTTTCCGCTTGACAAACAACTAATTCGCCTAATTTTTGACCCGCTGCCACCGGAGCGGTTACAGAAGCGGGAAGTTCAACCCGATAAGTGATTCCCTTGTCCTGACCTTTGGCCACCAAAGCACCGGCCGACTGATTAACGACTGCTTCTACCGAATCCGTTGCCCCCTTGGCCACCTTGGCCACCCCGCCTACCTGCCCGGCCTGCAGCACTGACTTGAACGAATATTTGGCAAACCCGTAATTAAACAGTTTCATGCAGTCCCTAAAGTTCCCATGGCGCTGCGGCGAGCCAAATACTACGGCGATTAAGCGCAGTCCATCTCTTTCAGCGGTAGAAGCAAGGCAGTAACGGGCTTCATTCGTCCAGCCGGTCTTAAAACCGTCTGCGCCTTTATACCACCAAAGCAGCTTATTAGTGTTGTACAGATGAAACTCTCCGCCGCGCAGATCATACTCTTTGATTGTCACCAGTTCCATAAGTTTGGGATGTTCCAAAGCGACTCGACCAATCTGCGCCATGTCGTAGGATGAAGAATAATGTCCTTCCGCAGGCAAACCGTAAGAATTAACAAAATGAGTGTCGGTTAAGCCCAGATCCTTAACCTTTTGATTCATCGCTTCCACAAATTCCTCGTGAGTTCCGTAGAGGTGTTCGGCTACGGCCACGCAGGCGTCATTCGCGGAACCAACCGCCACGGCAATCAGTAATTCTTCCAGACTCATCTCTTCACCCGGCTCCAGGTAAATCTGTGACCCCCCCAACCGCCAGGCATTTTCACTAGCCGCTACCTTGTCCGTCAAGCTGCCCTTGCCGGCTTCTATCGCTTCAAAAGCGACCACCAGGGTCATTAATTTGGTTACACTGGCCGGGGCTTGTGCTTTATGGCTGTTGTTTTCGAATAAAATCTTTCCGGTGCTGGCCTCCAGCAAAATGGCCGAATCAGCCTCCAGCGGCACCTCCGCGGCGGCCAGCGGGGCGGTCCAGATACTTAAGACTAAAACTACACTTATAATAAGAGCTGCCAACTTAGATTTCCGGCGTAAAGTTCTCATATGCATACTACCGGCTTAACCTCCTTTCAATCCTGAGTTTATTTTGGCGTAATCCGCTAATCTATATACCAAATAAACTCCGATTTTAGTTTTCGAAGGCGCCGGCAGCATTTCCTAAGGTGATATTCATTATTAAAGTTTTAAATAATAATGTATTGATGTTATTGATGTTGATTTACAGAATAATGTTATATTGATGTTTCTATTGATAATTAATGGTTATAGATTGATGTTTATTGATACTCATTCGATCAGCCCGTAGATATAAGGCAGCGGTTTTGGTTTTTGCGGTTCAATCGAATAGGCCTCCTGGGCCATGACCGCGGCCGCCGCAGAGTCTTCCAGGTTGGTATGCAGGATGCATAAGGGCTCGCCTGGCTTAACCGGGTCTCCCACCTTTTTGACCAGCGTCAGACCAGCAGCATAATCGATCGGATCCGATTTTTGTTTGCGCCCGGCACCAAGCAGCATGGCAGCCACGCCAATCGCTTCCGCATTAATGCCGGTGACATAGCCGGCAGCATCAGCCTTTACTTCCAGATGATAGTTTGCCTGGGGCAGCTGCTCCGGATGCTCAATCACCCCCGGGTCACCCTGCTGAATCGCGGCCAGCTGTTTCAGCTTAGCCACAGCTTCGCCGTTTTGCAGCTTCTGTTCCAAGGCTGCATACGCCTCAGCAAAGGTGGTGTATGCCCCCCCTAAGACCGTCATGTGCGCCGCCACGGTCAAGGCAACAGCGGTAAGATCCGGCTCACCCCGCCCCTGCAAAGCCTCGATTGCTTCGCGAACCTCGTTAGCGTTGCCGACT
This sequence comes from uncultured Syntrophomonadaceae bacterium, assembly GCA_964464665.1. Taxonomy (GTDB): domain Bacteria; phylum Bacillota; class Ch66; order Ch66; family Ch109; genus CAYXHK01. The sequence goes on along the minus strand of CAYXHK010000122.1, from coordinate 1,165 downwards.
TCTCGTCCCAACGGCTGGCTCATGTCGGTGATAATGGCCATAGTCCGGCGGTTTAAAGATTTCCCGATTTCCACCATAGTCTGGGCCAGTTCCCGCGCTTCGGCCAAAGATTTCACAAAAGCGCCGGAGCCCACCTTTACGTCGAGTAAGATGGCTTCCGCTCCAGCCGCGATCTTTTTACTCATTACCGAACTGGCAATCAAAGGAATGCTGTCCACAGTCGCGGTTACGTCCCGCAAGGCGTAGAGCATTTTATCGGCCGGGGTCAGATTTTCACTCTGGCCGACGATGGCCATTTTATACTGATTGACGTTATTTATAAATTCGTGGCGGCTCAAGTCCGTTTTAAAACCGTGGATGGCTTCAAATTTATCGATTGTTCCGCCAGTGTGCCCTAAACCGCGGCCCGACATTTTAGCTACCGGCACCCCGGCGGAAGCCACCAGCGGAATCACCAATAAGCTTACTTTATCCCCCACTCCGCCGGTAGAGTGTTTGTCTACCTTAATCCCCTGCACATCACTTAAGTCAACTGTATCCCCGGAATTAACGATGGCCAGCGTCAGCTCCGCAATCTCCGCTTTATTCATCCCCTGAAAATAAACGGCCATTAAGAAGGCAGATATCTGATAATCCGGGATTTCACCCCGGGTATATCCCTGAATTATAAAGTTAATCTCCGCAGGGTCTAAAGCCCCGCCCTGCTTCTTTTTCTGGATTAAATCAACCATCCGCATAGATTTGCGCACCTCCGCTCCCAACGGTTTTTAGCCTTTAAGCTTTAGCAGCTTTAACCTTTCAAGCTTTTGCCTTTAAGTTTCCGTTTTAGTTTTAGTTTGAAATTTTTGTGCTGGTGTATCTTTAGGTTGGTTGACGATGTAGGCTTTAGTCTCTGATTCTAATTCTAAGCCTTTAGTTAAGCTTTTGCCTTGCCTTAAGCTTTTAACCTTTAAACAAGGGCTTTACTTTATGCGGGATCCTTTTTTAAGACCGGTCCCGCGAGACTGGTTCCGGCCGCCAGCGGCTTTATACCAAACACTTCCGCTACCGTAGCCCCCACATCCGCAAACGTGGAACGGGTGCCCAAATCCAGCCCGGCCCGTACTTTTTCTCCGTAGATTAAAAGAGGTACGTATTCCCGCGAGTGGTCGGTACTGTCGGTGGT
>CAYXHK010000121.1:6563-7048 GCA_964464665.1 uncultured Syntrophomonadaceae bacterium | reverse complement strand
AGGTATATCCTGGAAAAATTTGCGCAGGAACAGGCGGATTGCGGCTGTGACTGCGCTGGGGAGCATCATCATGGCTGATGCCTGAGCCTCGATGTCTGAGACCTGATGACTTAAACTTAGTAATGGGGCAATGCTTTAGTTAACCAGGCACTTAGAGGTTTAAGTTATACAATTACTTTTAGATGTTTAGTTATCAAAACCCTTTGAAATTTTTTACTGTAGTCCCAAAACATTTAAAGAGTGTTGCGAATCGTAACTAAGTGATCAGCCGGGTTTATGATTATATTGATGCTCTGGTTTCTGCTTATATTCAATGTGACAAATTTAGAAATATATCGAGGGAGTGCTGATAAATGGCAGAGGCGTTATTAGGGTTAAAAAGAACGCATCAATGCGGGAGTTTTACTAACTTGGAAGTGGGACAGATCGTTTGTGTGATGGGCTGGATCCAGACGCGGCGCGACCACGGGGGATTGATTTTTGCC
>CAYXHK010000121.1:0-6553 GCA_964464665.1 uncultured Syntrophomonadaceae bacterium | reverse complement strand
GCTTGGGAATAGTACAGGTGGTGTTCAGTCCGGAAGTCGATCAGGAGGCGTTTGCCAAGGCCCAAGCCGTGCGCAGCGAATACGTGATCGCGGTGGTGGGTGAAGTGCGAAGCCGTCCCGAAGGGACGATCAATCCCAATTTAGCTACCGGCGAGATTGAAATCTATGCTCAGGAACTGAGGATCCTGAATCGGGCCAAGACCCCGCCGTTTTACATAGAAGAGAATGTGAATTCCGACGAGATCCTGCGTTTGAAATACCGGTATCTCGATTTGCGGCGCCCGGAAATGCAGCGGTCCATCATTTTACGCCATAGGGTGGCCAAGGCCATGCGGGACTTTCTGGATACGAAAAGCTTTTTGGAAATCGAGACGCCCATGCTTACCAAAAGCAGCCCCGAAGGGGCGCGGGATTATTTGGTTCCCAGTCGGGTTAACCCCGGGTGCTTTTACGCCCTGCCCCAGTCGCCGCAGATTTTTAAACAGCTGCTGATGGTGGCCGGGTTTGAAAAGTATTTTCAGATTGTCCGCTGTTTCCGCGATGAGGATTTAAGGGCGGACCGGCAGCCCGAATTTACCCAGCTGGATATGGAAATGTCTTTTGTGGAACGGGAAGAATTGCTGAATTTAACTGAGGAACTGTTCGTTTACCTCTTTAAAACCAGCTTGGGAGTGGAGCTTAAGACCCCCTTCCCCCGTTTAAGCTATGCTGAAGCCATGGATCGTTACGGTTCCGATAAGCCGGATCTGCGTTTTGGTCTGGAATTAAAGGATGTCGGGGATATCGTGCGGGATTCGCAGTTTAAGGTGTTTGTCGGCGCTTTGGCTGGCGGAGGGCAGGTCAAGGGTTTATGTCTGCCAGGCTGCGGCAGTTATTCCCGCCGGGAACTGGACGACCTGACCGAACTGGCTGCGGTCTATGGCGCGAAAGGGCTGGCTTGGATGCTCTGTCAGGCTGATTCAATTAAATCGCCGATCGCCAAGTTTTTCACCGAGGAACAGCTGGCCGCGCTGCGCGAGCGGATGGGGGCCAAAGCCGGGGATTTGTTAATTTTTGTCGCGGATCAACCTTTAGTTGTAGCCAACACCTTGGGCCATTTACGGCAGGAATTTGGCCGTAGGCTTCACTTAATCGATCCCATGGAGTTTAATTTTGCCTGGGTCTTAGAGTTCCCGCTGCTTGAGTGGTCGGAGGAGGAAAAACGCTGGATTGCCATGCATCATCCCTTCACCTCCCCCATGGATGAGGATGAGTCCCTGATGGAAGCGGAGCCGGGTCGAGTGCGCGCCAAGGCTTACGACTTGACCTTGAATGGGATTGAGGTTGGCGGCGGCAGTATCCGTATCCACCGCCGGGAGATCCAGGAAAAGATGTTTAAACTATTAGGACTTACGCCGGAAGAGTCGATGGAGAAGTTTGGTTATCTGCTGGAAGCATTCGAATACGGCACTCCGCCCCACGGCGGGATCGCCTTTGGTCTGGACCGGTTGATCATGTTAATGGCGAAGCGGGATTCTATTCGGGATGTAATCGCTTTCCCCAAGACGGCCAGCGCCATCTGTCAGATGACCGCAGCCCCATCTAGCGTCAGCCGGGAACAGCTGCGGGAACTGCATATTCGTTTAGCTACGCAGGCAAAGAAGTCAGATTAAACTTTTTGCCTGGGGACTGTCCCCAAGTGTCCCCCAAGGGGAGAAACGATTTAACTAATCATTTTACGCCGGGTGTATAATCAGGCAAAGACTGAACATTCAGGCCAACTAAATAATTGGCGCGCTGATAATCGGGTTTAAACGTACACGCTGACTAAAGAAAGGGCGGGATTAAAACAATCCTGCCCTTTAAACAATCCCGCCCTTAAATAATAGCCAAAAAATAAGCTGAACTAAGATCAGGCTACCTTAAACTCAAAACCTGCCGGTTGTTTTGCGTTAATAGAGGCCCTATCCAATCAAGACGGCCTAACTGTTTTCTTTCTGCCGGTCGTTTCCGTTCAAAGCGGCTACGGGTTTTGGTTTTTCAGCCGATCTGGGCTTAAGCAAAGGGCATCCCAGTAACGCAGCATAACGACTCCGGCCTGGGGTTCAGAAACGCTGTATGGTTCCCCCAACAACAGCTTAATCAAGAGTTCCGGCAGATCGAGTCCTGCGGCAATGGTCAAGGGGAGTCCGCCAGCCGCAAATCGGGGATTTACCTCAATCAGGCAAGGACGATTAGTCCGTTTATTCAGGATTATCTGCACATTGGAAACCCCCGGCAGAGGAAAAGTCTCTGCACAGGCAGCAGCAAGGTCTGCTAAAACCGGGTTCTTTACGGTTATTCCTTTGACGCAAAGGCCATTTTGCACCGCAAGCCGCTGGCGCGGCGAAGCTTTTAAAACCAGGCCTGACAAGTCGGAAAGCACATCGACCGTATACTCCGGCCCCGCGATAAACTCTTGGACAATCGGCTCAGGTGTAATCTGCAAGACTGTTTTCAGTTCGTCGGGATTCTCGACTTTCGCGGTTTGCTTATAGCCGATATCCCGCCTGGTTTTCACAAATAACGGGAACTCGGCTTGCTCCAGGGCAGTCAGGGCATACTCCCTGGGAACCTCAAATCCCTGAGCCGCTAAAAAATTTCCCATCAGGTGCTTATCTTCTAAAATTTCCAAAACTTCAGGCTGGGCCACGGCAAAATTAACCCCGGCCGCGCAGAAGCGGGCGGCGTTTTTGGAGATCAAGGCTAACTCGTCAGCGTGCCCCGGCAGCAGAGCTTTTACCTGGTGCAGCCGGCAAAGGTCGAGCAGGGTACTTAAATAATCATTGGCCGAGGTTTTTGGTACCAAAACGGATTCATCGGCCAAATAGAGTCCCGGGGCCAGGGGATCCGCGTCAACCGCGATTAATCGGTACTGCTGTTTGGGAGCCAAAGCCAGGAGCAGGTTGATGCCGGTAACACTGCCGGCCCGGGTAATCAAAACAGCTGGGAGCAAAATAGTTTCCCCCTTATTCTTAAAGGATTAAATTAAAAAGATACAGTTTACTTAAACGGATTGTAATAGAAGAGATTTGCTTTGTTTGGGGCCGGCATACATCACTAAGTCTAGAATCGATAAACCGGGAATAAAATCCCCTTTGCCCTGGGGGTAAACCGGCGGTTGGAAAGACTGGTATTCCAGAGTCAGACCAGCGGCCTGCAAGGCCAAAGGCTCATTGTAGGCTTCGCCGCCGCGACCCGAAAGATAGGTGTTGGCTCCGCATTGCTGACACAAAAAAATTATCCGCTCATTCTTGCCAGCTGGCGGCTCCCCTAAACTGGAAGCGAGAAGCAGCGGCGTTTTTATTTCCAAGATGTCGGCAAACAACTGAATGAGCCGCAGGTTAAAAGGGAAGAGCAATTCCTCCGGCTGCGCGTAAAATGGCTTAAGTTTAGCTTCTAAGCAAGAAAAATAAGGCGCTTTAGCATAAGCGTGCCGAATAGTTTTAAAATTTTGGGATTGGTTTTTTGGCGGATCAAAAAGGCGAACCTTATTTATTTTTTGTTCCAGCGGTCCGCGCTCCACCGGCAGCGTAAGCCACTGGGCACCGGCCTGGGTTTTTATCTGCGTCCGGTTCCCGTAGCTGCGCCGGGCAAATTGAATATTATCCAGAATAATCAAAACATCGCAGTTTTGCATTTTATGAAAAAAACCGGCCCAGGGTAAATAGTTGGGCTGATGCACAGCGCAGCGCATTTTTATTCCTGCCTTCTGTATATATAACCTTATAAGCCATGGGAACTTATAAACTGTAAATATTGCGAAGTGTTGCGATTCTAATTGCGATTAAAACTAGAATCAAAGTTGTGATTCAACTTTAGAAGATAAACTATATAAAATTAACATGTAGGGTTGATTGTTTTCTGGTTCGGCACTGCTTGGCGAAGCAAAAGCCTGGATAGCAGTCCTTAGGATCTGCTCATTCAAGGATCGCAAACAAAGGCCATTATTCGGCAATTTTTGGTTTTGCCATTGCTTTACCAAGGAGGTAACATTAAAGGACAGCCAGTGGGGGTGCTTGTTTTTCGAAATTTCAACCAGATCCACCAGCTGCGTAGGATTGATCGCTTGCACGGTCACGTCTATCTTTTCGGCAGTCCAGGGCAGTAAAACCGGGTAACAGCCAATAAGCTGTCCGGCAACGCTTTTCCCGTGTGGCCAAAGGTACAGGATAGCGGAATCTATTTCTGCTTCCGGCGGCAGCTCCTTGAGGTCAAAATGGAGAAAAACCTGGGCAGTTAGCCACTCAAAAGAGTTATCCATTTCTCGTCCCACATAAAGGAATGGCTGATTGGCCAAGGGAGAATAGGGCTGATTGCTGAGAATCGAAACCGCAAGCTGCGGCTGGATAATTTTTAAATTTTGGCCCTTTTGGGGCGATTTTGTTGGCCTAAGATTCTTTACCCCAGGTTTTAGCGGCAGATCAAGCTGTTTTAGGCAGGAAAGCAGATACTCAGCCCGGTGCCGCGTGGTATGTTTGGCGAGGATCTCTTGTCGCCCTTTTTCTGCAATCACCAGCCTTTTTCGGGGACGCGTTAAATAGTAATCAACTAAATTTAAGGTTTCTGCGGCTGAACCGGACATCAGCAGATGATGGCGGTGCCGGAATAATTTTTTTACAGCCGGGGTCTTTACGGTTAACTGAAAACCGCCGCAACCGGGGATATCAAAAGTACGGGAGGTTATTTGGGTAAAGAATCGGTTTTCGTTTTGCAGATTAAGGATGATTTTCGAGCTGCGAAAGACTTTAAACGTGTCCTTAAATTCTATGGGGCCGGGACATTTGGCTAAATTAAGCGGCCAGTCGCCTTTTCTTTTATCCGGACTCCAACCTTCTCCATAGATAACCAGGTTATAGCCTTTCTCCAGTAATGGGCGAATTAAAATATCCGCGCTTTCATAACGGAAACTGTCGGGATTATCTAAAATATCGTAGGGATTGGCCACCAAAGCCAGATCGTGCTCATACTGAGGATAAGGGGCATCCTTAAACGAATCTTCGATCGCAGGATTATAGCCGAATTCCAGATGAAAGGCCGGAATCCCGATTTCAGCGTAGAAAGGGATACAATCTGCATTAATGGTAAAGACCACGTCTGGCTGCACATTCTTGACGTAAGGGAGTGACCACCTGGCAAAATGCTGGATATCTTCGGTCGCCCAGTACGCATGCAGCAGCTGATGCTGTTTGGCCAGATCGCGGAGGATTTCTTGTTTTTCCGTGATGTATTCGTGCATCCAGCCAACCGTCATCATCAGATCGGGTTTAAATTCTTCGATATGTTTATTCAGGGATTCTTTGTGGATAGCATCAACAATGCTTACCTCGTGCCCCATTTCTTCAAATCCCTTTAATAATTGGTTAGTCCAAACCGGATGTGCATTAAGATAAAGAATGCGCATTTTTTTCACCTCAAAAAAGAAGCAGCAACAGCTGAATTAAAAGTTTTGGGTAATTAGTGTCTGGCCGTTTCCGTTTATCGTTTATAAAGGCAGGGTGATGGTTTCCTGCCGCTGATTTGCCAGGTAAATAGCTTCAATCAACTCGAGGGAGTGGCGTCCGGATATACCATCAGTAACCGCGATTACTCCTCTTTTTAAAGAGTCTAGAAGATTGCGGTAATAAGCCTGGTGTCCGAAACCATAGACAGAATCCGGGCTGGTGGACATCGTCTCGGTTAACTGGTCTACTTCTTCATCCGTACTAAACTCCCAGTGCTTGATTTTATTTACGGCCATGCCCCCAATTTGCACCGTGCCTTTTTCGCCCAGGATCGTGAGGGAGCCTTCCAGATTGCGCGGGTAGGTCAGCATGGTCACGTTGAGCGCAGCCATTCCCCCCTGCTTAAAGGTGAAGATTGCGCAGCCGGTGTCTTCTGCTTCAATCCGGCGGGCCAGAGTGGCCGTATAAGCCCGTACTGATTCTACCGGTCCGCCCAGCCATTGGAGTAAATCCACGTAATGGGAGGCTTGATTGCAGATCGCTCCCCCGTCCAAGGCAGCAGTGCCCCGCCAGTCAGCCAAGTCGTAATAGGCTTGCGGTCGGTGCCAAAACACGTTGGCCGCAAGCAGATAAAGCTGACCGAAACGCCCCTGGTCTAAGGCTTGCTTTAGCAATTGAATCGAGGGATTCAGCCGGTTTTGCAGAACCACAAATAGACGCACCTTGTTCTGGGAGCAGGCTTGAATCAGCTTATCCGCGTCCGACAAGCAGACCGCCAGCGGTTTTTCGGAGATTACATGTTTTCCAAACTCCGCGGCTTGAATCCCGTGGGCCGGGTGCAGTCCCGAAGGCGTGCAGATTGCTACGGCGTCCAAATCCGCAAGCTGCAGCATCTCGGTATAGTTGCTGGTCCAAAAAGGAATCTGGTATTGCTTGGCAGCTTCTTTAGCCCGGCTGGGGATAATATCGCAGCACGCAATAATTTCCGCTTCCGGCTGCATTTTTAGCGCCTCAAAGTGGTTTTTGGAGATTCGGCCACAGCCGATAAGTCCAAATCGGATCATTTTTAACAAGCCCCTTTAGTACTAACT
>CAYXHK010000120.1:0-7164 GCA_964464665.1 uncultured Syntrophomonadaceae bacterium | reverse complement strand
CTGTTTACTATGCTCACTGCATTTACTCTGTTTATCCGGTTGAGCAGACTTTCCGTTCTTTTCAGAACCTCGCTAATTTCACCTTTTGCTGCTTCTGTATTGCTCGCATCTTTCGTGCCTTCCGTAGCTTGCAACCGACGCCTCCGGATTTCCAGATGTTCCAGAATCTCGGTCACGGAATTTTCCCGATAAAAGATCCTTACCGCTGCCTCCGACGGGAAAAACACATCACGACCCGGCCTCAGGGCGCTTACCCCGGGCAAGCCGAATCCCGCTGACCCTGCCGTGCTTTCCGGATTCACCATGTTTGCTGTGCTTATTATGTTTGATGTATTTGCTATGTTTAAGGTGCGTATTGTGTTTGCTGTATTAGCTATGTTTAAGGTGCGTATTGTGTTTGCTGTATTAGCTATGTTTAAGGTATTTAGTCTGTTTACCCTGTCTTCTGTGTTTATCGTGCTTAATCTGATTAATGTGCTTATTGTATTTGCTGTATTAGCTATGTTTAAGGTATTTAGTCTGCTTTCTGCGTTTATCGTGCTTGATCTGTTTACTATGCTCACTGCATTTACTCTGTTTATCCGGTTGAGCAGACTTACCGTTCTTTTCAAAACCTCGCTAATTACACTTTTTATAGTTTCTGTGTCGCTCGTATCTTTGGTGCTTTCCGCAGCTCGCAGCCGCAGCAGCCTCCGGATTTCCAAATGTTCCAGAATCTCGGTCACGGAATTTGTCTGGTAAAAAATCCTTGCCGCTGCCTCCGACGGGAAAAACACATCACGACCCGGCCTCAGGGCGCTTACCCCGGGCAAGCCGAATCCCGCTGACCCTGCCGTGCTTTCCGGATTCACCATGTTTGCTGTGCTTATTATGTTTGATGTATTTGCTATGTTTAAGGTGCTTATTGTCTTTGCTGTGCTTACTATATTTACGGTGCTTAGTCTGTTTAACCCATCTTCCGTGCTTTCTGTGTTTACCGTGCCTGATCTTTTTACTGTGCTTACCGCATTTACTCTGTTTATCCGGTTGATCAGACTTACCGTTCTTTTCAAAACATCGCTATTTACACCTTTTGCAGCTTCCGTATCGCTTGTATCTATCGTGCTTTCCCCAACTCGCTGCCGACGCCTACGGCCCTCCAGTCGTTCTAGCATCTTAGCCGCAGAGTCTGCCCGATAAATATTGTTCTCCAAGTTAGGTCGGTGATAAGGGTTATTTATCAGCCCGTAGGGAACGTCCATCCGACCGGGGATTTTTTCTTGTTCCTTGGGGACTCTTTGCTCCTGCTCTAGCTGGGTCAACTTCTTGGCCAATGCCTTGTGCCATTTTCTGCGTTCTTTCTGCAGCTGATTTTGCTTAGTCTTGACCCGTTTTTTGTTGGCTAGTTCCTGTTGCCTCCGATCCAGCAAGCGTAATTCGTGCCATATGGAGGAAACCTCCCTGTAAACATTACCACCCTCGTAAGCAAGGTTTTGCAGATGATACTCCACATTTTGTCGCAAATGGCTGGCCACAGTCGTCCCGAGCGGCACCGAAGTCTGACGGTTATTCCACATCAACATAAGTTGAAGGATGATCTGAACAGTTTCGTTACGATAATCCTGCCGGTCTGTATTATATTCCGGATTCAAAAACACTAAAGAAACGCCGGCATAATCGTAAATACCCGCATTTCCATATTTACTTCTGACGTATTCCTCAAATGCTCTGCATTCTGCTACTTTGCGCAAGGAAAAAGCATTTCCAGAAACTGCTTTCATGATTTCTTACCCGTCTCTATGTCAATTCTTTTAATCCGGAATGAGCGATCTCAAAGCGTTCGATCAGCACTTCGTTTCCCATGGCGTCCAGTCCGCCGAGTTCCCAACGGACGACAACTCCTTGGTCAAAGGCATATTGTCTTTCTCTTTTCTTTTTACCTTCATCCCTACCTTCATTTCTCATGCCATCCCCGCTGACAATCAGCGTTACAGCCTGCTTAATCCGTCCCCCCGGCTTCAATCCCAGCTTCGCCAGATTGTCCCCATATTTCTCGCGGGAAAGGTTGACGCCTTTTTCCAGAATCAACGTTTCCTGCTGCTGCTTGGGCTTGGTAAAGGTGTGCACCCTGGTATTGAGACCGCCTTCCACAATCGTATCGTATTCCAGATTGCTGCTTACATTGGTCACTTTGGAAAAGCTGAGCTGTTCTTTGCCGATCGTGAGGATAAAACGGTTGTTGCTCATCACGCCGCCGGTTCCCGATGTTAAAGTAGACACAGTCTTTCCTCCGTCAGAATTTATCAAAGACATTGTCCGGTTCGTCATTCAGCTTGCTGTTGATCTTAGAGACCTCTTTGCACCACTGGATTCGATCCCTGTGGGTCAAAGCCATAATATCGTCATGACTCCAATGAAGATAGTAAGCCAGAAAAGCCGCTTCCTCAAAAATCTTCCCCGCTGGGTACGTTACTACATTCCGGCTTCCAGAAAATTTATGGGCACGTCAACATCCTTGCCGCAATGAGGACAAACCCCCTGATAAACAGGCGCTTCCATCCCGTTGATCCTCTGGTACAGATCCTGGAGATAGGCCAGATCCATGGTAAAGAGGCTTTCAATCACTCTGGTATCCACCGCCGGCAGGCTGCCCAGTTTAGTCACTACCCGGGCCAAAAGGATAATCGTCAGATAACCGGGATTTTGTTGAACCCGGGGGTCCCGCATCGGGAGAATCTCGTCGGCTGCCGTTGCCAGTCGCATAACACCCTCCCGGTGCAGCATACCGGACGGGTCCACAAATCCCTTAGGCAGCTGGAAAGTATATTCAGTCTGAAAAGCCATTCGCTAATCCCCTTTTCTGCTAAAAAATATATTAATACACGACTAGAGGAACGTTATTCCTTCTATGGAATAACCTCCCTCGGAATAACCTTCCTCTGTCGGTATTAAATCTTTAGGAAATCCTGGTCATGCCTTCGTGAGCAATTTCCAGAGACTCAATGGCAACTTCCGAAGAAGTGGCATTGAAGTCCGGTGCTGTGTATTTGGTCGGCCAAGCATTGATAACCTGCCAGGAAGCGGCGGCCTCGCCGGCTTCGTCCAAAGCGGTAATAGTGATGGTCTTCCGGTCCACAGGACCTTCCACGCCAGTGATGATCCATTCATAGAGAACCAGCGAGTCAGTCAAGCCCTGTTTCAGCGTAATGTTACCGTATTTCTTCAAGCCGGGCAGCTTCATGGGGGTTTGAACCATGTCGCCTTCCCGGTACTCTATCACATCAATACTGGCGTCAAAACCGGATACTTCGGAAAAGCCGCCGGCTTCCAGGCCGTCGATTTCCAATCTGAATCTATATCTGCCATGCGGATAACCAGCCATTGTCTATACGCTCCTTTCTTCCTTCAATTATTCACCTGAGCTTGTTTTCTGAGTGATTCTGAAGATGACAAACTCAGCGGGTTTCACAGGCGCTACGCCGATCACGCAAATCATCCTGCCGTTATCGATATCATCTTGGGACATGGTAGTTCTGCCCACATCCACAAAGAAAGCCTCGCTGGGCGTTGATCCTGCCAAGGAACCCAAACGCCACAAGCCGGTCAGGAAGACATCGATCGTCCGTTTGACCCGGACCCATAAAAGTTCATCATTTGGTTCGAAAACAACCCAGTTTGTATTGGCTTTGATGGATTCTTCGATGAAGATAAAAAGGCGGCGTACGTTAATATACTTCCAGCTTGGATTGCTGGTTGCGGTTCTCGCGCCCCAAACCCGGATACCCTGTCCGGCAAAAGCCCGGATGAGGTTTACTCCTTTGGGATTCAGGATATCCTGCTCCCCTTTGTTGTACTGACAGTCCAGACCCACGGCGGCGCGCACCACTTCATTGGCCGGTGCCTTATGAACACCCCGGGTATTGTCGCTGCGGGCATAAATCCCAATAATCGAACCGGAAGGAGGAATAGCAATATTCTTCTTATCCAAAGGATCAAAAACTTCCAGCCAAGGATGGTACAATGCCGCATAATGGGAATCGAAAATATCCCGGTGGTTGATCACATCGCCCACTTTTTTGGTATCTCTGGGAATATCCAGTACCGCAAAGCGGCTGGCCAGATTCTCACAATGAGCAACCAGCATAAGTTGGACATTGGGATCCGTAATACCAGGAACCGCCATGATCGATACGGAATCATTATCAACAAAGGACTGAATGCCCGTGCGCTTGCCGGGTCCGTTGTCCACACCGACAAAATCGGCGGCGGAAAGACTGGAAACCGAACCGTTGCTGCCGCCGGCCAGGCCGACTGCGATCACCGCTTTGCCTTCTTCCGGATCCAACTGCTCAAACAGTCCCTCCAATTCGTCTCCCTGACCGGCATAACCGGCTGCCACCAGATCCGACTTGGCAATTTTTTTATCAATATAGTTGGGGGCCTGGATATTGAAGGAAACGTTTTCGTAAAGCTCTACCTGGTCCTCATAACGGACTTCTACATTGATTTCACTGGTAGAAATAACCTTGACGGGAAGGAGGTTTTTGTCCACGACATCTTCTGGGAATTCTTCCTCAAATTCAATCTGGTTGTCCTGGCTTTTGACCACTTTATTGTAAATCGTTGTGGTCTTGTCATTGAAAGCCACCACATCACCGGCATTAAAACCGACGGAACTTTTTACACTGTACTTATTGCCACCCAGGATTTCCAAGATCTGCGTCTTGGCTTTGCTAGCCGGGCTGATTACGATTTGAATGTTATTACCCCACTGACCGGGGTTCTTGGCTGTAAATTGGAGAACAGCCTGTCCGTCAGCGGGAACATTGCCTGCCGCATTTTTAGCGTCGGCCGGAGCAACTCTGGAGATAAAAGCGCGTGATCCGCCATTGATAAAAAAGTGTTCCACTGCGTAAGCCAGGAAGCGATACTCCCCAAACTCACTATCGGATAAATAGCCGCCGTACTTGCGCTTAAAGTCGGCAAAATTGGTAACCAACTGCGGGACACCCAGAGCCGGACCCCTCTCCGCCAGGCCGATAAAGCCTGCCGTGCTGGTGCCTACCCCTTCCATCGGTTTTCCGCCCGATTCAAACTCTTCCACATAGACACCTGGTGATAAATACTCCGCCATACTGTCCCAGTTTCCGATCCGTATCGAAACTGGATTCCCCCTTTCGTCGCTTATTGACCGACTAACCGATTGTGTTGTTCCTGTTTATTAAACCATCTTATTCTGAACATTTATCTGAACAATTTGATGAAAAAAAAAGAATGAAAGGTTAATTTTGTTAATATTTGTTCAGCTCAAATACCATAAAATTTTACCTTTCACTGAAAATTTAATATTATTTATTATACCATATAAATGGTCATATTTCCTTATGTTTCAAGGTTTTTTGGCACTTCTTGCCGTAGATTCATATCGAAGTCTAAGGAGGTTTTGCACCTTCATTTTGAGTGGAAAGCTGGTTTTTGACACCTTAATCAAGAATTAAAAAAGCTTTCTTCAGCATTGTCATTTTGGTTGCCTTTATTAATTTTGTCTTGATTTTCGTTATTATCATTTGCGTCAGTATCGTTTTCGTTTTCGTCTTCTGCTTCGTTCCCGCCGCTGCCCATATCTGTATCCCCGGCGATTTCACCCGAAACGAACCGGACAAAATCCCATCCTCCTCGCTCCCCTTTCCGAGCCGCTTCCAAGAGATCCTGCAGTTTTCCGTGGAGCATCCGCTGCTGCGCTTCTTTTTCCGCTACCACCGCGGTCAAGAACTGGGTCCGTTTACGAATCCCCTGCTCTTCTTCCGAATCGCGCACCGGCAACCGGTTCTCACTCAGCTTCCTGGCACATTCCTGCAGATAGCGGAGTTCCTGCTTGTCTTCCTCTACTGTGAGAAAGGGCAGCATGGTCTTTTGAACCTCCAGATCTCTGCGCTCCGCCAGTTTCCTCATTCTAGACAGCAGATAAGAGGGAGTCCGTTCCCTTTGAAAGCGGAAGCCAATAGCACTTTCCTTCCGACGGGCGGAAGGCTCATTGGTTTGAAAATCCTTGAGTTCCAACACCTTGGTAGCATCCTGTCCGTCCAACACTATGCTTTCTTCCGACAGGGCTCGGAGATCCTTGCGATGCCGCTGGGAAGCAACGAGGATCAGCTCTTTTTTCTTATTCATACCGGCGGACAAAGAACCATAGGCATTGGCCAGATCCCATACCTTTTGCGGTTCTTCCCCCTGCCGCTTTTCTCGCTCCGAAGACCGGTATCCAGTTACTTTATCCTGCCCGCCCCCTTTTTTTTCCTTCAGGACCCCAGCTGAAGATCTCCATTCCGGGAATCGTTCCTGATAAGAAGGCTCCTTTACCACTCCATTCCCCTCCTTAACAGCAGTACCTTTACAGCAGAATGTAATACTCCCCGAATTCTTCGGGGGAAAGGATCTTTCCGCTCTTGGCCAATTCATGACGCAGGGACAAAAGAAGTTCGGCCATTCCGACCGTCTTCCCCCGGGCAGCCGCCGCAAAAGCGGCATTCACAGCAATATTTTTGATATTGCTGCCGGAAAGCTCGAAGCGTTCCGCCAAAAAATCCCAGTCAAGTTCTTCTTCCTGGGGAACCGCCATCGGCAAGACAGTCTGCCAAAGCTTAAGGCGGTATTCCCGGCTGGGGAAGGGGAACTCAATGATGAATTTCAAGCGCCGCTTAAAGGCCTCGTCGATATTCTGGATATAATTCGTCGCCAAGACGCAGACCCCGTCGTACTCCTCAATCTCCTGCAGCATAAAGGCAGCCTCCATATTGCTGTATCGGTCGTTAGCCTCCTTCACTTCCGTCCGCTTGTTAAACAGGACATCCGCTTCGTCAAAGAAAAGCACCGCCTGGCTCTTGGCCCCTTCCCGGAAAATTTCCCTTAAGTTTTTTTCCGTCTCGCCGATATACTTGCTGACGACGCCGGCAAGGTCCACTTTATACAGCTCCAGCTGCAGTTCCCCGGCTACCACCTGGGCGCCCATAGTTTTTCCCGTGCCCGGCGGGCCGGAAAACAACAGGGAAAGCCCCCGTCCATAAGGCATCTTGGCACCAAACCCCCACTCCTGGTAGACCACCTGCCGGTAACGAACCTGATCACAGGCGGTTCGCAGGAGATTCTTGGAAGCCAGAGGCAAAATGAGATCTTCCCAGGTGAACA
>CAYXHK010000119.1:0-7254 GCA_964464665.1 uncultured Syntrophomonadaceae bacterium | reverse complement strand
AATTTGGCTCCAGTAGCCAGGTCCATTGCTCCGCCCATTCCCGGAACCAATTTTCCAGGCACGATATAGTTAGCCAAATTACCTTTTTCGTCTACCTCTAATACGCCAAGCACGGTAGCATCTACATGCCCGCCCCGAATTAACGCAAAGGAGGTAGCGCTGTCAAAGTAAGCGCCACCCGGCATTATCGTCAGCGGCATTGCTCCCGCGTTAGTCAGATACGGATCTTCGTATCCTTCGGCCGGTGCTGCTCCAAAATTAACCGCCCCATTCTCCGTCTGGAAGGTAATGTTTACGCCTTCAGGAATATAGTTTGCTAATACGGTAGGCATTCCAATTCCCAGATTAACTAAATCGCCGTCTTTAAACAGTTTGGCGCCGCGTCGGCCAACCTTTTCCCTAAGATCCATTATCTACCCCTCCTTACGATGAAATCTACTAAGACTCCTGGGGTATGCACATCATCGGGATCCAGGAAGTCAATCAGTTCGTCAACTTCAGCCACTACGGTTTCACCCGCAAAGGCCATAAGCGGGTTAAAATTCGTACCCGTGGCATGATAGCGCAGGTTGCCAAATTTGTCGCCTTTGGCGGCATTTAGATAGGCTACTTTGGCTTTCAGCGGGGTTTCAAAGAGCATTTCCCGGCCATCCAGCACACGCATTTCTTTGCCCTCGGCTGCTGGGGTTCCCACGCCGGTAGGAGTGTAGAATCCGCCTAGGCCAATTCCGCCGCTGCGGATCCGTTCGGCCAAGGTGCCCTGGGGAACGAGATCAACTTCAAGTTCATCGGCGGTCATTTGCCGGCCAGTTTCTTTATTCGTTCCAATGTGGGAAACGATGATCTTCTTGAACTGTTTGTTAACGATCATCTTCCCGGTCATCTTATCCGGAAAAGCAGTGTCGTTGCAGATTAAGGTCAGGTCCTTAACGTTCTTTTTGACCAATGCGTCACAGATGGTTCCAGGAGATCCAATGCCAAGGAAGCCTCCGACCATAATGGTGTCGCCGTCTTGGATTAAAGCCGCAGCTTCGTCAGCTGTAATAACTTTAGCTTTAGCCATTTTATGCACCCCGTGTTTTCAAATTTGTTTAACTTAATTTCGGCACTATCTAAGAATTACGAATAAAACCGAGTTGCCTGAACCGGTTTTCCCGTTAACCAGGCAACCCGGTAAACTTCGTTGAGCAACGCCAGACGGTTGGTTTTTCCGTCAATAATACGGTTGCGATTTCATTTGTATGCTTTATCCCTTACATTACCTAAGCCAAGCCACCGATGAACGGAGTGCCGCTCAGTAATTCACGGGAGATGATGAGCCGGCGTACTTCGGAAGTACCAGCGCCAATATCCCAGAGTTTGCTGTCACGGAAATGTCTTTGGATTGGGTATTCTAAGCAGTAGCCGTAACCGCCATGGATCTGAACGCCGTCCAAACAGGCTTTAACGCCGACTTCACCAGCATACAGCAAAGAAGCAGCCGCTTTCATATCGAGGAATGTGCCTTTGCCGCCCTTTTTATCAGTCAGGCTGTCTACATATGCAGCAGCCGAATACATGAGCAACCGGCCAGTTTCATATGCTACATACATATCGGCCAGTTTGTTTTGGATCGCTTGGTTAGCCGCAATCGGTTTGCCAAACTGTACCCGTTCCTGAGCATATTTCAAGCTGAGTTCGAGAGCTGCCCGCACGGAACCCAGGGCACAACCGGAAAGGGTAATCCGCTCGGTGGTTAGTCCGCCGGTCAGGATTGCAACACCCTTATTCATTTCGCCAACCAGGTTTTCTTTCGGGAGTCTTACATCGTCAAAGCTGAGTAAGCCAGTCGGGGAGGTTCTCATCCCAAACTTGCGGATCTTTTCGCAGGTGTAACCTTTCGGTTGAGGATCAATATCTAAGATAAAGGCACTGATGCCTTTGGGGCCGAGTTCCGGAGCAGTTTTTGCGTAGAACAGTAAGGTTTGACCGCCGGGAGCGTTGGTAATGAAGATTTTGCTGCCGTTGATTACCCAGCTGTCTCCTTCCAATTTCGCGGTGGTCTTCATGGACATAGCGTCGGAACCGGCGTTCGGCTCGGTGATGCCAAGGCACCCCATTTCGGTACCATTACATAGGCCTGGAAGGTATTTTGCTTTTAATTCATCGTTAGCATTCCGTTTGATGTTGTCAGCGCAGAGGATCAGGTGAGCGCCCCAAGTCATGGAGAGAGCGTTCGATACCCGAGCCAGCTGCTCCGTGCAGATGCAAGCTTCGGTGTAACCCAGGCCAGCGCCTTCGTACTGTTCCGGAATGGTGATCCCGACCATGCCCATTTGGCCTAATTGTTTGAAGAAATCCGGCGGGAACTTGTCTACTTCATCAAGTTCTTCCATTTGAGGTTCGAGCCAGGTATTTGCCCACTTGTAAATAGTATTCGCCAACATTTTTTGTTCATCATTGAATGAAAACTCAATAGCCATGCTGAATCAATTCCTCCAATCGTTTTGTTTTTAAGCTGCTTGATAACAAGATTCTTTAGGTACGAACAGCAAGCACATTCATATTATCACTCTAATCCAGATTGAAAATTCATGTTTTATTAATTTGTTTCTAATTTAAGCGGAAATATTTTAAGGCTTGACAGCAACAGTTTAATAAACCACTCGGCTAAAGCTTAAGGGAAATAAAAATTAAAAGACCATTGCCTTCAGCATAATAGTCTTTTAATCCTTTTGACCCTGGATTTTACCAGGCTGGATATTTAGTTGGATCTTCTCGATCTTGGATATCGCCCGCATCAAACAATTCTTTTTTATCCTCATTCTGCTGCAGCGGATCCATCTGTTGTCCGCGCTTTGCGGAATTCTTAAGCGCGTCATTGCGTTTTGCTTTATCGGCCTTCGCCACCAATAATCACCTCCTTGGGATTATTATCAGATTATCCGGGAGCTAAAATACCATGAATTATCTTCCAGCACCGCTCCGCATCATATCTGAAAAACTGCCCCAAAAAGGTTGGCGAATACAGCATAAAAAAGGTTGACAAAACTTTTTAAAATATTAGCCCTTAAACCACCTCAAAAGTGTTAAATATTTCTCTTTATATAAACTATTAATAATAATTATTATTTAACCGGACAGCCTAAAAGTCTGGCTAAAACCAGCTGCTGGACTTCATTTGTCCCCACGCAGATTTCTAAAAGCTTGGCGTCGCGGTAATATTTTTCAATGCCATAATCTTTTAAACAGCCATAACCGCCATGAATTTGAACAGCGTCGCGAGCCGCATCCACGGATAAAATCGCGGACACCAATTTTCCAGCGGTGGCATACACGGAATACGGCAGTTTATTATCTTTAGCCCAGGCCGCCTTGGCCAGCAATAACCGAGCCATTTCGATACGGGCATACAAATCAGCCATTTTAAACGCCGGCGTTTGAAAAGAGTTGATGGGTTTACCAAATTGCTTGCGTCCTTCGGAATACTTTAAAGAAGCTTCCAAACAGCCTTGCGCTAAACCAACCCCCAGGGCGCCGAGCGCAATGCGGGCGTCATCAAGTACCAGCATTAGTTTAGGATAGCCCTGCCCGGGAATCCCGCCAATTAATTCCTCCTCACTTAAACGAACATTATCAAAAAACACCTCACAAATTTCCACCCCATTTAGACCTAACTTTTCATAAGGGGAACTGATAATTATTCTCTCGGCATCTTTTGGTACGATAAAACTGCAAAATCCAGTAGTTTCCCGATCCCAGTCCCTGACTGCAGTAACTATGATACAGCCCGCCTGGTTAGCGTTGGCAACAAAACACTTTGACCCATTCAAGATCCATTCCTTTTCCTTTTGATAAGCGATCGTTTGCGTACCCCGGATATCCGAACCGGAATTGGATTCCGTAAAAGCAAAAGCAGCCAAAAACTCGCCCGCCGCCAGCCGGGGAATCCACTTAAGTTTTTGCGCTTCGGTTCCCCCGTTTATAATAGACCCTATACCCATAGAACAATGCGCGGCAAATGTGAAGGCGTAAGAGCAGTCTACGCGGGCCAGTTCCTCCAATAAACAGTAATAAGTCAAATAACCGTCATTAGTCCCTCCATACTTTTCCTCCCATGGGACTTGGGCGAAACCCAGCTCGAAACCTTTGTTTATTAATAACTTGGGAAATTCGTTTCTTTTGTCAAATTCAGTTATTACTAAAGCTAACTCTCTATCCGCAAAATCCCTGGCCCGATTTTTGATCATTTGCTGCTCTTCATTTAAGGCAAAATTCATGATTTACCCCCCATAGCACCCGCCGTTATTTGAACACCCTTTTGAAGTTAAATCTGACAATTTTAATAAAAGATTGATTTATCTATTCTAATCTGCTCTAAGTATAACGCAAGTCCTAGTTTTCGTCTAAACCTCATACCCGGGCATGCTTAACACCCATTAATTGTAATATTAGTTTTCTTCTATTAAATATTATGTTCAGCAAGAACAATCTATAAGCAAATCCGTCATGCCATGCCACAGCTACAATACAAGGGCTTGTAATTACTTACAAGCCCTTGTTAAGTCAAATATCAATTTTTAAAGAACTAACCGAAACTTACTTCCAGTTTTCTGCTGGAACGCCAGGAATTTCAAACCGCGGTTGCGGATATTTCGATTTCCATTCATTCACATCAAAATCTCTTTCGGTATGGATTTCACCATACTTCGGCAGATCGCCAAAATGAATTGCTGCTGACCGGAGAGTACGTTGACAAATCTTCTCCAGTTTATGGCCCATATTAAAGGCGCTGTCCATGTTAATGCCATGCTTAACGCCCATGCCATTCCACATAACCAGTAGGTCTTCCATCGTTACCAGTCCTACTGCGTCCGGGTTAGAGTAGTAATACTCGCCAGTTCCTCTTACTGGGGTGCGATCAATGAAGTTTGTCGGTTGTCCGCCAATGCCGCCAAAAGTGGCTTCAAAGCGCGTGATTCCGGCTTGCATTGCCGCATATACATTGGCCGGACCATAACCACGAGTTACGTGCAGGTGACATACATGCAAATCCGGATTCGGGAACTTATCCATAATCCGAGCGAAGTAGTCGTATACAGCAACTGGGTTGCCCTGGCCGTCATGGTCCGCATGCTCAATGTCTGAAACTCCCATTCTCAGGAAGATTTCAGTCAGGTCTACCGCCCATTCTAAATCCGTTGCCGATTGAGTAACCGGGCAGCCCCAGATCGTACTAACACAGCCGCATACATCAAGTCCTACATCTCGCATATCTTTGGTTACTATTTCTGCATTGGCCAGGTATTCCCGATGCGGTAGTCCGCCATTCTTAATCATGTGTGCTTGACTGGTGGAAGCCATGATCAGCATCCGGTCTACAGCTGGTTTTCCAGCTTTTTTGGCTTCGATAACCGGATAACAACGGTCCTTAGCAATACCAATCCCGGTGAAGGCTACATCTTTTTCACTGTTAATCCAGCCTTTTTCCACAGCTCTTTTACGAATGCGACAAGCTCCTTCAACTACTTCCCAGGCATCTTTAAACTGCGGAATAGCTCTGGGGTTTCCAAAGTTGGTCAATTCGATTTCTTTAAATCCGGCTTTAATCATTTCTTCTACAAACCATAGTTTGGCATCCGTCGTAACGAAAAATTCTTCATGTTGAAAACCGTCACGAATAGTGATATCGCCAACTTTAACTTCTTTGGGGATATTTCCCAGAGTAAATTTTGGGGTGTACATGCATCTTCCTCCTTGTTTTTGTTAATTTCTTTTTCTTGAGGTTTATACTTTTGGCGGCACCTAGTAATCTTCAAAGAACACAAGTTGTGCCAGCTGTCGCCGCTAGCCTCTACCCCCCCTTTACCTTCCTTTGTAAACCGGCTTCCGTTTTTCATTAAAGGCAGCCAGTCCTTCATCCCGGTCTTCGCTGTATAGAGCAGCGTTATAAGCTTCCGCTTCTAACACCAGACCAGTGTAAAGATCTAAGTCAACCCCGAAGTTGACCGATTTCTTCGCCTGATATACGGCGATCGGAGAATTCTTGGTAATAGCGGCTATTTCTTCAATAGCTACATTCATCAATTCGGCCTGCGGTGCCACTCGAGCCACGAAACCCCATTCTTTAGCTTCAGCGGCGGTTAGCCGTTTAGCCGTCAGAATCAGTTGTTTCGCTTTTTGTTTGCCAATCGCCCGGGACATGTTTTGGGTTCCACCGCCAGCCGGGATAACCCCAATGCTGGTTTCGCTGAGAGCTACGATCGCATTTTCAGCAGCAACCATCCAGTCGCAGGCTAAGGCGATTTCCAAGCCGCCCCCGAAAGCTACGCCGTTAACTGCGGCAATGAGTGGTTTGGGGAATACGGAAACTGCCGTAAACATTTTTACGAAGAGTTTCCGTTGGGCAATCATTTGGGGTTTGGTCATAGTCTTGCGTTCTTTAAGATCCGCGCCGGAACAGAAGGCTTTTTCGCCGGTTCCCGTAATAATCGCTGCCCAGATGTCATCTTCATCTTCGATATAACTTAAAGCTGCCAGCAGATCTCGGGCTAGTTGGGTACTGATGGCATTAAAATTTGCGGGACGATTCAGGGTGATTACCGCAAAATGTCTCTCCGCGTCTTTTTCCAGGGTCAGGGTTTCCCAATCCATGCAAAGTCCCCTCCATCCTTAAATTACTTAAGACAAAATTCCCTAATATGACACAGCTAAACCATTTTCATTATACAAACGGTACGTTTTGCAAGCCCGCCTTAAAATGTTATTCATATAACCTCAGGCAAGTTGTTCCGTACCGTTTCCTGTTCTCTAATTATCCACGCAGAAATATCTTTGTGAAAATCGTAATTTATCTGGCGAAGAAAAATCCAGTCAAGCGGATCCTCTCCGCCAGTCAAATCAAAAATACCCTCTATCTCCTAATACTCGATCGTCTTGGGGCCGCCTGGGGGAATGATTAAAGTTGCTTCGGTTTTCGCGACCACTTCTTCAACCGTGGTATCCGGAGCAATTTCTTCCAGGACTAAGCCTTCCGGGGTAACTTTTATTAATGCTAATTCCGAAAGAATGTAACTCACTCTTTCTTTAGCAGTCAAAGGAAGTTTACACTGTTTTAAGATTTTAGGATTGCCGGATTTGTCACAGTGTTCGGTTACTACACACACCAATTTGGCCCCAGTAGCCAGGTCCATTGCTCCGCCCATTCCCGGAACCAATTTTCCGGGCACAATGTAGTTAGCCAAATTACCTTTTTCGTCTACCTCTAATACGCCA
>CAYXHK010000118.1:4954-7281 GCA_964464665.1 uncultured Syntrophomonadaceae bacterium | reverse complement strand
ACTAGTTATATTCACATCACCCAGGCCATCTGGCGGCAGCAAACTCAAAAAATACCTCCGTTAACTGGTCGGGTCGGTTTGACCCAACTCGTAAAACACCCGGGTCACCCGTTGGTAACAGCTTATATTTTACTAACTAGCCGGGCCAGTTTCAATCAACTCGCGTAAAATCTCCCGCGCCACCTGGCGGTCATCAAAGTCCAAGACCTGATCCCCCACTAACTGGTAGGTTTCGTGTCCCTTCCCGGCAATCATGACCATATCGCCTGGTTTGGCCAATTGAATCGCCTGCTCAATCGCCTGGCGCCGGTCCGGGATGACCGTATATTCCGCCGCACCGGCCGACTGCACTCCTGGCAGGATATCCTCGATGATCCGCAGCGGGTCCTCGGTGCGCGGGTTATCCGAAGTGACCACGGCATAATCACTCAACTGGCCCACCACCGCTCCCATCAGCGGCCGTTTGGTCCGGTCACGGTCGCCGCCGCAGCCAAAAACCGTAATTACCCGGCCGGCGGTAACCTCCCGGGCAGTACTCAAAACATTTTCCAACCCATCCGGGGTATGAGCATAATCCACAATCACGGCAAAATCCTGACCGCAATCTACTAATTCAAATCTGCCTGACACCCCCTGAACTGATTCCAGGGCGGCCTTAACTTTCTCCAGAGGCACTCCTTCGCGCCAGCCCACGGCCAGAGCAGCCAAAGTATTATAAATACTAAAACGCCCCGTCAGGTTAATCTTGAGTTCAATTTCCCGGTCAGGCAGGCACGCCAAAAAAGCAGCGCCGCGGGGAGTAATTCGCAGATCTACGGCTTTAACCAGGGCCTCCTGCTCGATCCCGTAGGTAATCACTTCCGCCCGGGTCACCGCCATAAAGCGTTCCGCTGCCGGATCATCCAGATTAATCACCGCATATTTAAGACCGGACTTGCAGGAGTTAACCCCTAACTCCGCGAATAAACGCACTTTGGCTTCCCGATACTCCTCCATGCTCTGATGAAAGTCGAGGTGGTCCTGGGTTAGGTTAGTAAAGACCGCCACATCGTATTCACAAGCCTCTACCCGTTTTAAGGCCAGCGCATGGGAGGAAACTTCCATTACGGCGTAATCGCTTTGCACCGCAGCCATCTGGGACAGCAGAGCCTGGAGTTCCAGCGATTCCGGGGTTGTATGTTCCACTGGAAATTCTTTTCCTCCGATCCGGTTACTGATCGTGCCGAGTCTTCCGACTACGCATCCCTGCTGCTCCAAAATGGCTTCGATTAAATGGGTGGTAGTTGTCTTTCCGTTGGTGCCGGTAATCCCAATCACCCGCATTTTCGAAGCGGGATTGCCATAAAACTCCGCCGCCAACTGCGCTAAAGCTTTCCGACTGTCCGGCACCCTCACGGCCACGACTTCCGCCGGCACCGGGAGGGGCTTTTCCATCACCAAAGCGACGGCTCCTTTGCTTAGAGCCGCCGGTATGTAGTTGTGACCATCGGTTTTAAACCCAGGGACCGCCACAAAAAGGAAACCCGGGCTAATCTGCCGCGAGTCATAGTGCAGCCCCTGGATTTCGATATCCCGATAGGCCGGCATTTCCAGGACATCCAGGTTGCGCAATAATTGAGAAAGCTGGATCGTCAAAACTAGCCCCTCCTCATTTATCAACCATTCTTTTCCTATTATTGCCGGGTTGTGCGAGCTTAAAACAACCATTTGGATTTTCCGGACGAGTTCTGCTGGGTTCCATTTAATTAGTATAATTCTTAAACTTCTGCTGTCAATAGTAAAACTATAACCGGTTGGTGCCTTTAGGGACTGGCGGCTGATTTAAACTCCACGTTCAGGGTGGTGCCGGCTTTAACTACGGTACCGGGGGAGATGCTCTGCTTAACCGCTACACCGCTTCCCTCGGCCTTTAGGCGCAAACCAGCGGCACCGATAATTGACCCGGCTTCCCGGATCGTCTTCCCGGTTACATCCGGCACGGTGACCTCCTGGGTCTCTTCGTTTCGCGCTTCGTTTGGCCCCGGGTAAAGCAATATCCTGGTACCGGAATTAACCCGGGTTTCCCCAGGCGGGGTCTGTCCCCAAACCCGGTCTCCTTCTCCATCCACGACCGGCACAAACCCAGCCTTGCTGATTTGCTGCTTCGCGTCGGCTAAAGACATCCCGACTACGTCGGGCACTATTTTCCCTTGCGGTGCTGGGGCTTCGGGAGTGCCAGCCGCTGCTTTCAGCGGGAGCTGATAAGGCACGCCCAGGTAACGCAGGGTATCCTTTACTACAGCCTGAAAAACCGGCGCTGCTACCCACCCGCCAAAATACGGATAACC
>CAYXHK010000118.1:0-4854 GCA_964464665.1 uncultured Syntrophomonadaceae bacterium | reverse complement strand
ATCTTAAAAACCGACCCCGGTTCATAGGCATTGCTGACTGCGATATTTCGTCGGTTGGCGGCCGGGTAGTCCGCGAAACTATTCGGATTAAAATCGGGACGGCAAGCTAAGGCCAGGATCTCGCCGGTGTTGGGATCCATGACTACGATCGTGGCGCTCTTGGCTTGCCGGGCGACAAAAGCCTTATCCAGCTCTCTTTCCGCGATATACTGAATCGTCTCATCAATGGTTAATTCCAAACTGTGTCCATCCTGCGGCGGGATATACATATGCATGGCCTGAGGAATCTCTCTTCCCCGCGCATCGTATTCGATGACTATGCGGCCGGGCACCCCGCCCAATTCCTGGTCACAGTATTTATCAATACCCTCCAGGCCGATATTGTCAATACCGGCTATACCCAGGACGTGTGCCGCTAAATTGTCTTTCGGGTAAAAACGCTGACTCTTTTCCGCAAAATCGATTCCTTTTAAGCGCAGCTTTTGAATAGCCTGCACCTGTTCCGGCATAACCTTGAATTTAATCCATTCAAAACTGCTGTTCTTAGTGATCTTGTTGTAAATCGTCTCTTCATCCATGTCTATAATCGGGGCTAAAGCTTGGGCTATCTGCTGAGCCTGGCCGGAACCCTTGACCTCTGGCGGAATGGCATACAAGGCGTCAGAACTGACACTAAGCGCCAGTTCTTTATGATTCCGATCGTAAATTGTTCCCCGCTTCGCTTCCACTGGAACATCGCGCATCCGATTATCCAGTGCCATCTGGTACAGTTCATCCCCTCGGACAAATTGAACCCAACCCAGCCGGAGGACTAACCCAAACAGAACTACGCCCAGGATGATGAATAAATGATAGATTCTCTTGCGGATTGCAATGGTAGTGTTAGTCAACGGCACCACCTCGAATTAAATTGCCGCTTCCTTCGGTAACAGCGGCAAAAATTAAGATTTATATTCATTGTATGAGAAAAATCCGGAAATTAATTCTTCAAGGTTACAGCTAAAGGGGATAAATAAACGTTTAATTATTAGTCCAAATATTTAACAACACTTTATTCGCGATTTCTGCCTTATAAATAAAATCATATAGAAATAATTAATATTTATGTAGTAATGGAATTAGCAGAGTTAATGCCAGGCTAATCCTCAATCGGAACCGTCCGGACTCCGCGGGAAGCCGTCATAAATCTACCGGATACCAAGTGGGCAGTGGCTTGAATAATTGACTCCGAGCCGGCCGTTGCTGGTGTTGCTGGCTGAAGGCTGAAATCAGTGGCAGTTGCTACTTTTTTAACCTCAGGGTCACTGGTGGCTGAACTGCTGCTTGACGCAACTCGGTTCACCCCGCCATTGCTGCCGGTTGACTCAGGATTTGCCCTGGATCCGGTATTGACGCCGGCTATGGCTACTTCTCGATCCCCCATCGGCAGCATGGCCATTTGGGTGGTGGCAACGCTTTCAATCCGACCAAGGGATCGGGCTTGGGCCTCCTCAACTTCTAATAATTTTTGCTGTTGTTCCAACTCATGAATTTCCTTTTCCAAACTAACTATCTGATAGCCTAAACGCGCAGGAAATACATAATAAAGGGTCAAAGCTATACCAGCCATAAAAATAAAGCCAACTACTATTGAAGCTAAGCAGCACTGAACACCAAAATTCAATTTCAAGGGCGGTTTTCGTTTGGGCGATCTCTGTTTACGTTTCTTTGCAACGAAGTCAGTTGATCCTTCTCCGTTTAGGCCCGGATCCGGCAAACGATATTTTTCCTGAGCCAATACCAAGATTATTCAACCTCCCTTTCTATTAGAACGGCAAAGCCGTTAAATTTTTTCAGCTGCCCTTAGGCGCGCGCTTCGGGAACGCGGGTTACGCTCTATTTCAGCCGCAGAGGGCTGAATCGGTTTACGGGTGATAATCCGTAATACAACGGGTTTTCCACAACAGCACACTGGGAAATCTGGAGGACAGGTACAGGGGTTCGCCGCCAGCCGAAAAGTATCTTTTACCACCCGGTCCTCTAAAGAATGGAAGGAAATCACTACAATCCGACCACCGGGTTTAAGACAGTCAATAGCTTGACCCAGAGCCCCTGGTAAGATGCCCAACTCGTCGTTAACCGCAATCCTTAACGCCTGGAAAGTTCGGCGAGCTGGGTGCGGCCCGGTACGCCTTGCGGCAGCCGGTATAGCCGCCTTAATCACTTCTACCAGTTCGGTGGTGGTATCAATTGGCTGGCGGGAGCGTCCTTCCACAATAAAATGTGCGATACGACGCGCCCACTTTTCCTCTCCGAATTCCCGGATGATCCTCGTCAGTTCCAATTCGGAGTATTGGTTAACGATTTCCCACGCCGAAAGCGGACTTTGGGGGTCCATGCGCATATCTAACGGCGCGGCTTGATGATAGCTAAAACCTCGTTCCCCGTTATCCAGCTGAAACGAAGAAACCCCTAGATCAAAGATGATTCCGTGGACTTGCGAGATACCTAACTGATTAAGATAGGTTTTTAAGTAACGAAAGTTTCCCGGGATGAACCGCACCTGGTCGCCAAATTTATTTAATTTGTTCCGGGTTGCGTCTAAGGTAGCTGGATCTTGTTCGATCCCGATTACCTGGCCTTGAGGTCCCAGGCGACCCAAAATGGCTTGGGTATGCCCCCCACCTCCCAAGGTGCAGTCTACATAAATTCCATCTGCCCGCAAGGCCAGCAGTTTCAGTGTTTCCTCAAGCAGAACCGGCACATGGCCTTCCATAAGCAATCTTAACCTTTCAAAACTCCCCTTAAAGACCCAAGTCCAGGTCCACAATGCTTTCCGCAATATTTTCGTAGGCTTCTTCCGCCCGCTCATTGTAGGCGTCCCAATCCTCCCGGGCCCAAATTTCTACTCTGGAGGATACCCCGATAACCACTACTTCCCGATTAATCCGGGCAAAGGTTCTGAGATTTTGCGGCAATAAAATTCGGCCTTGGCGATCAATTTCGCACTCGGAAGCCCCGGAAAAAAACAACCGCACAAAGGCCCGCACATCGGCTCGGGTAAAGGGGAGTGTTTTTAATTTTTTTTCTATTATGGCCCATTCGGAAAGGGGATATAGAAACAGGCTGTGGTCGAGACCTTTGGTCATAATAAAACGTTCGCCTAATCCTTCCCGGAATCGGGACGGGATAATTAGCCGGCCTTTAGTATCTAAGGAATGTTGAAATTCTCCCATGAACATTCCGACTCACCCCATTACACCCGACTTGTCCCCCACTACTCCCCACTTCGCTCCACTTTATATCGTATATTCGCTAAGCGTTTCTCTTTTCCTTTCGAATATATGTTCTAATCGCAGTAAATTCAGGATATTTTTAGTTTTAAATCCTAGAATAAGTAAATAAATCAATGCAATAAATAATACATTAGAGATGGATATGGCTTTGCCGATCCAAATAAATCATTTTGTCCCATCAGTGGATGAATGATTTATCGCATAAAAAAATAACGGCTCCTGAAGACAGGACACCGTTACCACTGCATCTTTTTCACCATGGCTTATAGATTGTACACCTTTTCTTCTTCCAAGACCTTAATGCCGGCTCCCTGGAGGAGGTTAATGGCCGCGGCTGGTTCTTCTACCCTAAAAACTATCAAGGCATCGTCTGAGGCTCGGGTTAAGAAAGCGTAAATATACTCGATATTAATCTTGGCCTCGGACATTAACTGCAAAACCGAGGCTAATCCGCCGGGTACGTCTTTTACTTCTACTGCTAAAACTTCGGTTTCACTAACCGTAAAACGAGCATCTTTTAAGACCTCGTAAGCCTGGTTCGGTTTATCTACGATCAGGCGGAGAATCCCGAAATCGGCGGTATCGGCAATGGAAAGAGCGCGAATATTAATGCCGGCTTCTCCTAATATCCGGGTAACCGCGGCTAAACGGCCAAATTTATTCTCCAGGAAAACCGAGATTTGTTTGATGATCATCTGGTTAAGAAGCCACCTCCTTTATCTGCGGTTCATTAAATATCTATTATTATGCTACCATAAATATGCCGGCAAAACCAAGTGTTTTTGACTTGTTTTTGGATTTTTTGTGGTATTTTAGGAAATTATTTTTTCTCTTTACCAGACTGTTTATTCAAACTGGGATTATCCAGACTGTAAAAATACGGGGATTTTTGGCTGTAGTCGTTGACCAGCTTAGTGGCCACCACTTCCTTGAGCAGAGCGCCTGGCCCCCCCACGCAGCCCCCGAGGCAGGCCATGCCTTCAATTAAATTGCCGTTTAGCGTACCCTTCTCAGCAGTGCGCAGCAGTTTTTCGCAATTACCCATACCTTCCGCCAGAACCGGCTGGACGTTTTTATCGGGCTGCAGCTTCTTGATGGTACTGATCAAAGCCTCGGTCATGCCGCCGGTTCGGGCAAAGAGCCGGCCAGTGCGCGACGAGTCCCATTTTTCAGTTTCCGGCAGTTCCTCCACCCGGGTAAGATCAGCGTCTGCTGCCCGAAAAATTGCCACCATTTCTTCGAAAGTGAGCACCCGGTCAATTACTTTCCGAGCCTCCCCTTGCAGAGATTCTAATTTCTTGGACATACAAGGGCCAATAAAGACCACCCGAGCCAGCGGGTTTCTTTCCTTGATAAACTGACCGGTCACCACCATTGGCGAGTGCGATTTAAATAATCTATCCTTAATCTTGGGATGATGCTTCTCTACAAGATAACGAAAAGCGGTACAACAACTGTTGATGGCAAACGGCTGGTGCTCCGGAACAAGTTTGATGAAGTCTTCGGCTTCCTCATAAGTAACCAGGTCCGCCCCTAAAGCCACCTCAACCATATCGGCAAACCCCAAACCCCGAAAGGC
>CAYXHK010000117.1:0-7304 GCA_964464665.1 uncultured Syntrophomonadaceae bacterium | reverse complement strand
AGATAGCGTGGGACATTGCTGAAAAACTGGAAATAGAAAGTGCGAAGAGACCCACCAACTCCGAAGTGCGGAAGGCTATAGCGGATCTGGGAGCAATCCTGGAGGGCGATTCAGGTAGCAGGGAGGTTGGAAAGCCAGATGGCAAAAGATGACGCTATTGAAGTCGAAGGTACGGTGATTGAGCCACTACCAAACGCCATGTTTAAAGTTGAACTGCAAAATGGCCATAAGGTGCTGGCCCATGTTTCCGGTAAGATACGCATGAATTTTATTCGAATCCTGCCCGGGGATCGGGTCACCGTAGAACTTTCGCCTTATGACCTGACCAGGGGAAGGATTACTTACCGTTTTAAATAAGTTAGTTTGGACAGGAGATACCCTTTGTTTAACCAGAATGAAGAGTATCTGAATAAACTTTTCCCGGCAAGACGTAAGGGGGGCAAACCGTGAAAGTAAGACCATCAGTTAAACCATTTTGTGAAAAATGCAAGATTATTAAACGTAAGGGTCGGGTTATGGTTATTTGTGAGAACCCGAAGCATAAGCAGAAGCAGGGTTAGACGGAGGTGTAAAGAAACATGGCGAGAATAGCTGGGGTGGATTTACCCAGAGATAAACGGGTAGAAGTTGCACTCACCTATATCTTTGGGATTGGTCGGTCCACTTCCAAAAAAGTCCTTCAAGATACGGGAATCAACCCGGACACCCGGGTCCGTGACCTAACCGAAGAAGAAGTTGCCCGGCTAAGGGATGTCTTGAGCAAGGAATACAAGCTTGAAGGTGACCTGCGCCGCGAGGTGTCGTTAAACATTAAGCGTTTGATTGAAATTAGTTGTTACCGTGGAATTCGGCATCGCCGGGGCATGCCGGTCCGGGGGCAGCGAACCAAGACGAACGCCCGGACCCGCAAGGGACCACGTCGTACCGTGGGCGTAAGACGTAAGAAATAGAAAGGGGGGGTTAGAAGTTGGCACGAAGAGTTACCCGGGTAAAGCGTAAAGAACGGAAGAATATCGAAAAGGGCATCGCCCATATCCGTTCCACCTTTAACAATACGATTATCACCATTAGTGATACAGCGGGAAATACCATCTCCTGGTCGAGTGCCGGGACCCAAGGGTTTAAAGGCTCCAGAAAGAGCACTCCTTTTGCGGCTCAAATGGCTGCGGATGTGGCTGCCCGGGCAGCTATGGAACACGGAGTTAAGGAAGTTGAATGTTTCGTTAAAGGACCGGGATCAGGTAGAGAAGCGGCAATCCGTTCTCTGCAGGCAGCCGGGATCAACGTTAACATGATCAAGGATGTAACTCCAATTCCCCATAATGGCTGCCGGCCCCCAAAACGCAGAAGAGTCTAGGAGGTGTTTTTTAAGAATGGCGAGATATACCGGTGCTGTGTGCCGACTCTGTCGTCGGGAATCCACCAAGTTATTTCTCAAAGGCGACCGATGTTACGAAAAGTGCACGCTTGACCGTAGAAGCTATGCTCCTGGACAGCATGGACAGGGGCAAGCCAGAAAGAAAGTTTCCGAATACGGGATTCAATTACGGGAAAAACAAAAGGCCCGTCGGATTTATGGGATCTTGGAAAAACAGTTCAGGAATTATTTTGCCCATGCGGACCGGATGCCCGGGATCACTGGGGAAAATTTGTTAGTCCTCCTGGAACGCAGACTGGACAATGTGATTTTTAGACTTGGTTTTGCCAATTCGCGGAATCAGGCGCGCCAAATGGTTCGACACGGGCATTTTCGGTTGAATGGTCATAAGGCGAACATTCCCTCTATGCTCGTAAAGGCCGGAGATGTTATTTCCACTCGGGAACGCAGTAAGCAATCTCCGTTGCTTTTGGAAAACTTAGAGGCAGCCAAACACAAGACTCCGCCCGCTTGGCTGGAGTTAGATTTGGAAGAGATAAAGGGACGCGTTATCAGTTTGCCCTCTAGAGAACATATTGACATTCCTATTCAGGAAACCCTGATTGTTGAGCTGTATTCGCGGTAAAGTCCGCCAAAGTCGGCCACTAAGTAGGTTGTCGAGTTCGGGACAAGGAGGGTTTGGTTTCAATGTTAGAAATAGAAAAACCGAGAATTGATATTATCGATATTAGCGAAGATGAATGTTTCGGGAGGTTCATAATCGAGCCTCTGGAAAGAGGTTTTGGGATTACCTTGGGCAATTCGTTGCGCCGGGTATTGCTTTCCTCTCTGCCGGGAGCAGCGGTAACTTCGGTAAAAATCGATGGGGTGTTACACGAATTTTCAACCATACCCGGGGTTGTCGAAGATACTACGGATATTATTTTAAACCTAAAAGCTTTACAGATAAAAACGTATACGGACGAGAACAAGACATTGCGCGTTGAAGCAGATGGCGAAGGCGAAGTTTCAGCAAAGGATATAATTGCGGACTCAGATGTGGAGATATTAAATCCCGACCTGCACATCGCCACCCTGAACAAAGACGCTCGTCTTTATATGGATTTAAACGTGGAGAAGGGCCGGGGTTATGTTTCGGCCGAAAAAAATAAGAAGTCGGATTATGTAATCGGGGTTATTCCAATTGACTCCATGTTTAGTCCCGTAGTAAAAGTCAATTATACGGTTGAAAATACTCGGGTAGGCCAAATCACGGACTACGACCGTTTAACGCTGGAGGTATGGACGGACGGTAGTATTACCCCTAAAGAGGCGACCAGCCTGGCTGCCAAAATTTTAACCAATCACCTGCGCCTGTTTGTTAATTTAACCGACAAGGTGGGTGAAGTGGAAATAGTGGTAGATAAGGAAGAGGAACCTCGGGATCGAATAATGGATATGACCATTGAGGAACTGGATCTCTCTGTTCGTTCTTTCAACTGCTTGAAACGCGCTGGCATTAATACGGTGGGTGAACTGGTGCAAAAAAACGCCGAAGACATGATGAAGGTCAGAAATTTAGGCAAGAAATCGCTTGAAGAAGTTGACAAAAAGTTGTCGGAGTTGGGGCTTGCCCTTCGCCGAGCAAACGAATAACCGATACGGGGGGAAGACGGGATGGGCTATCGAAGGCTAGGATTGCTCTCAGCTCACCGGCGGTCTTTATTGCGAAATGCGGTTACTTCCTTATTGAAAGAGGAACGCATTGAAACGACCGAGACTAGGGCCAAAGAGTTAAATCGACTGGCAGATAAAATGATCACTTTAGGCAAACGCGGGGACTTGCATGCCCGGCGGCAGGCTTTGTCATATCTGATGGACGAAGATGTAGTTACCAAGTTGTTCGAAAATCTAGGTCCTAAGTATGCGGACCGGGCCGGCGGTTATACTAGGATCATCAAAAGCGGGACCCGCCGGGGCGATGGTGCGCCAATGGCAATCCTGGAATTAGTGTAACCAGAAGTCCTAAGCCAGTAAAGCCGGGAAGTTGGGAGACCTGTATTAACGCTGCAGTAAACCCAATTACTTCCTGGCTTAGTATTTTTTATGGGGTTAGCCCGGCAGAGGCAGGACGTGGCAGCGGCTGATGCTTTTGTTCTGATGCTTGTTTTTGATTTTTGTCGAGATTCCGGTTGTGATTTTGTTCTGATTCTATTAGTTATAGCGGAGAAATTAATGATGATCGTGGTTGAAAATTTAAACCATGCCTATGCGGGCGCGGCTGGACGCACAATCACCGCTCTGCAGGGGGTTAATCTGACCATTAAAAAAGGGGAATTTATCGGGATCGCGGGCCGCAATGGTTCCGGCAAATCTACCCTGGCGAAACATTTTAACGCCTTACTTGTTCCGGCGCCAGGGGATGGCCGGGTTATGGTTGATGGATTGGATACGCGCGACCCGAGAGCGGTTTGGGAGATAAGACAGCGGGTAGGGATGGTTTTTGCCAATCCGGATAATCAGATCGTGGCTCCGGTCGTGGAGGAAGACATTGCCTTTGGCCCGGAAAACCTGGGCGTGGCACCGGCCGAGATCCGGGAGCGCGTAGATAAAGCCTTAAATCAGGTCGGAATGGCCGGCTGCCAAAAAAGGGTGCCGCATTTATTATCCGGCGGGCAAAAGCAGCGGGTAGCCATTGCCGGCGCTTTAGCCATGCGCCCAGATTATTTAGTGTTGGATGAACCGACTTCGATGCTCGACCCGGCCGGCCGGCAGGAAGTAATGCAGACCTTGCGGCAGTTAAATGCTGAGCAGGGAGTTACCATCATTTTAATTACCCATCACATGGAGGAACTGGTGGAGGTTGACCGTTTGCTGGTGATGGACCGGGGCCGTTTAGTCAAAGAAGGAACTCCAGCGGAAGTTTTTCAGGAAGCGGCGTTGATTCGGAGTTTGGGACTGGATGTCCCGCGGGTCGTCAAACTGGCCGAACTGCTGCGGCAGCGAGGGGTAAAGCTCAATCCCGAGGTCCTGTCGGTCCGCGATTTAGTCGAGGGTTTAGACGCGGCCGGCCGGGAAACATAATCAGAGAAGCAACCTCAATAGGGGTCAATTAAGATTTTATCAGATAAGAAACATCACGGTTTAATTTTGACTTAATTTAGGTAAGAAACATTGCGGTTAGGTCTTTAATTAATGGTTAACTAATGCTAAGATAATGGTTAACGAGGAGATGCAGGAATGCCCATAATTATTGAAGACTTAACCCATATATATAGCCCTGGCACGCCTTTTGAAACTAAAGCCTTATCGGGGATTAGTTTAAGGGTTGAACCGGGGGAAATCTTAGGGCTAATTGGACCCACGGGGTGCGGCAAATCAACTTTGATTCAGCATTTTAACGGGCTGTTAAAACCAACGGCCGGCAAAGTCGAAATCGATGGTATTGATTTGAGCCAGGCTAAAGGCAAAGAGTTACGCCGGTTGCGGCAGCAGGTAGGATTGGTTTTTCAGTTTCCGGAAGAGCAGCTGTTTGAAGAAACGGTATTTGCGGACATCGCTTTTGGGCCCCGTAATCTGGGTGTTGCGCCAGAGGAACTGAGTCAGCGGGTCCGCTGGGCTATGGAAGTAGTCGGTTTGGATTACGACGAACTGCACCAGCGTTCCCCGTTTAACTTAAGCGGCGGGCAAATGCGCCGGGTGGCGATTGCCGGGGTCTTGGCCATGCAGCCGCGCATCCTGATTCTGGACGAACCGACCGCCGGCCTGGACCCGCAGGGACGGGACGAATTGTTTCAACAGATTCGGGATTTATGGCGGGAGTTAAACTTAACCGTGGTTTTGGTCAGCCATCACCTTACCGAAATGGCGGCCTTGGCTCAGCGTTTGGTGGTGCTGCACCAGGGAAGAAAAATTTTGGACGGGCCGCCAGGCCGAGTATTTGAAAATGTGGAACTGCTCCGGGAAATTGGTCTGGGGGTACCGCTAGTTACCGAGGTTTTAAGCCAGCTTAGGGAGCGGGGCTGGTCTTTGCCGGTCGACCTGCTGACAGAAGAGGATGCAGCTAAACGGATTGCACAGGCCTGGGTCTCCCGGTAAACGCTCTAAACGCGAATTTAACCTATTTAACTTTATATATGAGCAAAGGGCGAGCTAATACGAAGTAAGGCTAGTCAATTAGTCGGTTAACCCTTTAAATTCGGTTAACTCTATAAATTTGGAAAAAAGCTGCCTCGCCTAGTGCAGACAGCTGCTGGTTTTGCCATTAAAACTTTTGGCTTAGCCGATAAAACGGCAGTCTTAGTACCAGGCTAAATTACTTGCAGAAAGCATCCTGAATGAGCTTTGTAAAACTGGGGGAGCAAATGTGCTGAAAGACATTACGGTAGGCCAGTACCTGCCTGGGGATTCACTGGTGCACCATCTAAATCCTAAAACAAAAATCGCGGTCACCACTCTCCTAATGGTGGCAATTTTTTTGATTGGGGACTGGCCGGGTTTAGTGGGGCTCGGGTTGCTTTTAGGATTAACCTATTGCTTTTCCGGTCTGCCGGGGCTGATGCTTTTGAAAGGCCTGCGTCCCTTGCTCCTGATTCTGATTATTGCTCTGCCCATGCAGATTTTGTTTACCCCGGGAGAACCGTTGTCTAATCTGGGGCCGTTTATAATTACCCGCGAGGGGGTCTATCAGGCTTCATTACTAGCTTATCGTTTGGTCGCGTTAATCATCCTGACCTCCTTCTTGACCTTGACCACTTCGCCGGTGGCTTTAACCGACGGGTTGGAACGGATTTTAAAACCGCTGGAAAAGATTCGGGTGCCGGCTCACGAATTAGCTCTGATGAGCACCATTGCCTTACGGTTTATCCCCATTTTTGCAGAGGAAGCCGAAAAGATAATGAAAGCGCAGAAAGCGCGCGGCGCGGACTTTGACAGCGGCAGTTTATGGGTGCGGCTGCGGAATTTAGTTTCGATCTTGGTGCCTTTGTTAATCAGCGCTTTTCGCCGGGCGGATGAGTTAGCCTTGGCTATGGAGGCGCGGTGTTATCGGGGGGGCGACCAGCGTACCCGGCTGCAGCAGTGGCAGATGCGGCTGCCCGATTATTTGACCCTAAGCCTCGGGGTGGGTGTTTTAATCTATGCCCTGCTGGGAAAAATTATTTTATAGGATTCTTTTGTCTTAGTTTAATAAAGGACGTTTTCAGCTATCTTTTTAAGGAGCGGGCAGGTTTGCGCAACATTAAAGCGATTTTGGAATACGACGGGACTAACTATAAGGGTTTTCAGGTGCAGCGCCAGGTCTTGACGGTGCAGATGATCCTGGAGCAGGCATTAGAAAAGTTGACTCGGGAAAAGATAAAAATAATTGGCGCCGGTCGAACCGATGCCGGGGTGCACGCCTTAGGGCAAACCATAAATTTTATTACGGATTCGACCATTCCGACGGAACGGTTTGCTCTGGCCTTAAATAGCTGCCTGCCGAGGGACATACGCGTTTTAACGGCTGAGCAAGTGCCGCCTAGTTTCCACGCCCGTTACTCTGCCGCCTGGAAACGTTATCGTTATTTAATCCGTTTCGGGACGAGCGGCGGGGTGTTTTGGCGCAATTACGCCTTGATCCTGCCAGACGCGGTAGATTTGGCCTTGATGCAGGAAGCAGCTGCTTATCTGGTGGGCACCCATGATTTTTGTTGTTTTTGTGCTGGCGGCGGAGAGGCCAAAACTACCGTGCGTACCATAACTCAGTGCTGCCTGGAAAGAACCGGATCCGGGATTGCTTTGGAGGTTGTGGCTGATGGTTTCTTGTATCACATGGTGCGTAATATCGTGGGAACTTTGCTGCAGGTAGGCCGCGGGCAGCGCCAACCGAGCGAGATGCTCCAGATATTAGCCAGCAAAGACCGGAAGCAGGCCGGACCTACCGCTCCGCCGCAGGGTTTATATCTGG
>CAYXHK010000116.1:7216-7346 GCA_964464665.1 uncultured Syntrophomonadaceae bacterium | reverse complement strand
ATACCATTGGGCTCATAAATGGCCACCGCCCCGTTGTCATCGCTGGACACGGTTTTTTCTTGGCCATCGCCGTTCGTGTAAATAAATTCAGTTTTGGCCAACGGCATAGCCTGGAACAGGTACAGCTTGT
>CAYXHK010000116.1:0-7206 GCA_964464665.1 uncultured Syntrophomonadaceae bacterium | reverse complement strand
TTTTCGCCCGATAACAGATTGGCCTGGTAAATAGTACCCAGGTAGGTACTCTCACCGGCCGTGCTCTTAAGATTCACGTCGCCTTTAATACCATTGGGCTCATAAATGGCCACCGCCCCGTTGTCATCGCTGTACACGGTTTTTTCTTCGCCATCGCCGTTCATGTAAATAAATTCAGTTTTGGCCAACGGCATAGCCTGGAACAGGTACAGCTTGTCCTTTAAGGTCTTAACCTCTACGCCTAAGGTGTCGGTCATTCTTGACAATTTGTGGGTGGCATCAATGGTGGTAGTTCCATCCTTTAAGCCGGCCAGGATGAAATTGGTATCCGGCATGTAGGAGGCGGAACCGTAATTTTCAATGTTGTTGTACCCGCCACCTTTAGAGTAATTGATGCTGGCGACCCCGGAATCACTTGATTTCCATTCAATTTGGTCCGTCACCAGGCCGTAGGAATAGTCGCCATAGTTGATGCTCAGCTTATTGGTCAAAGAAATGTTTCTTTCTAAAGCGACTATCTCGGCACTGGTTAGGCCGGAAATAGTTCCTTCATTATCCATGGTAATGGTTGAGACGTCTTGTTTATTGACCCAAATTTTCATGGCTTCCGCATCATAGACATGCAGGACAAAGGAATCATAGCTGTAGGCATCGTCACCGGTGTTTTTAATTTTAGCCGTGACCGTATAGACATCCTTTAATTTACCGGTAACATTGCCAAAAGTAATCGGATAGCTGCCGCTTGGGTCCTGGCTGGTGGTCAGCGACTCCTGGTTTTTTATCACCTCAAACCTAAAATCACAACCACCGGGGGTGTCATTGACGTTAATTGACTCCCAGCTAACCGTGAGCGGCTCGGCCGTATCTAAAATATAATAGCTGGCCGGGCGCGCTAGAATGACCTTGGCGGGAGATATGGTAACCATGATATTTCCCAAGGCCTCCGCCTTTTGGCCGGGCACGTAAGGGTTGTCCGTACTTATTTTGACGGAATAGGCCGGTTCCGGGCCAATTGAAAGCCTGGTCAGCTTATCCCCCGGCAGGGTAAATGAGTTAGCATCTACCTCGGTATCGGCCGTAAAGATTGGTTCTTTTTCTGCCAAATCTGCTACGGTGGCAAAGTTACCCTCATAAAGCTCCACCTTGAAGACGGTATCGATTTTGGGCTCCGCCTGCTGGTTAATGTAGATAACATTGGTGCTCCACATAACCTGCACCGGCTCACCCTGTTTGGTAGTGATAAACTTGCTCACGGCCAGGGAAGGCTGATCAAGGGAGGCTTGGACGGAGAATTCTGCTGACTCAACAGTTACATCCCTTGTCCCATCAGCAGTTCCGTTCATGGCTACCAGTTTAAAGGTAACCTTACCAACCCCCATCGGCGTAATCTCGCCGGTAGCTGAAATAGCAGCAATCTTTTCATCAGAAGAAACCCATTTGAAATCTTCCGGGTTTTGAAAGGTAGCGTTTCCGCTATACGTATAAGTAAGCTTGACTGGTTCTTCATCACCTAAATACAGCACCTTATCATTCCCTGAAGGGTAGGACTCAGGATAGTTAATCGTCATCTCTTCTGCTTTGACCAAGGTCAAAGTACCCATAACGAAATTAACACTGTATTCGGCTTCCATAATCGGTCGAAATTCCGTGCCCGCAGCATCGCTGGCCAGGTAAAGAAGCATTTTGTATGTTCCGCCGTTTTGCGGCAGGTCAAACTCAGCCGTCAGCTTATCCAGTACGTCAGTGATATACAGTGGGATTTTGGTTGTCCCATTGTCATACGAGGCATACAGACGATTTACCTTGAACTTATTATCCTCCGGAGTTGTCTGGCTAATCAGCCATTCATTTTGCTTTTGTCCCACAGTAGAATCATCTATTGTTGGTTCGGTGCTCTGGAACAGATTAACTTCCAGCTCACCTCTGGTTTCGTCTGGCAAATAAGCCCCGGTGGTTAGCGGAGAGCCATCAGAGTGTTTTAGTGCCACGCCTACCAGGCTGTCCAACTCATTATAAGCAAAGGTAGTGGCCAGATGAGCCACATCGTTGGGGAAAGAATGGGCTTGGCTTAAGTTGTTAGATGTATCCTTAGCCCCGGCTGAAATACTGACCGGCCACAGGTTTATTGGTGTCTGGGGCGGTATATCAAACATAAAGGCAACTTTTGAGTGGATAAGTCCGGTGTTTTTGCTTTTAACTTCGTATGTTTTGCCGTTAGCATCTTTCATGGTTAAGGTAAGTTCGCGATCCTGCACAATCGGCTCGCTGAAGGTAACCACGATGGGAACCTGCTCCCCGGCTTTAAATGTTTTAGCCGGTGATCTGATCTCTTGCACAGTGGGCACCTGGGTGTCCTTGAGCGTCAGCGAGAAATTGCGCATTGCCGGCCCGCGGGTAAGCGAGTTGTCATTCACCGCGATCAATCTCATGGATGTGGTACCGGCCGGCACCGGATGACCGGAAAAAGACAACGTCGTGGTATTTTTCCCCACGGTGTATTTTTTATATTTCTGATCTTTATGATCCAAACTGACTCCGTCTTTATTATAAAATACAACGTCAAGACTAGCCGTCATTGTGGAACTCGCCTGTCCCCAGAAAAATCCGCTGGCACTAACCGTCAGTTCCCCGTTGGCGGCGAGGCTGATCGCATCAGCGTTCAGCGGGACTTCTTGCCAGGCGGTTACTTTTTTGGAGGGGTTGCCTTTGATCTCGCCACCGTAATCGCCGTTATTCCAATAAGCGTTTTGTACAGTCCAGCCGTTCAAATTATTATTCGGCACCGGGTTAGTCAATACGTTTTGACCTATGTAAGTGCCAAATCCATATTCCCCTTTCAAGGCTACGGGAACAAGCTGGCTTGATTCTCCGTTAGAAAACAGACCCCCACTAAGGTTATTAAGGCGCACATAACAAATGGGGGCAGCCCCTTTCCAGAGTACATTATCGGTATTGGGCAAATTAATGGTTACCGTTTTGGTCGGAACACTATTGCTCAAAGTTATTGTTTGCGCTGCGGGATCAGCAATCTCCCCTAATACCCCCGGCAGATATTCCTGGGTAAAAGTGACGCTGGACTTATCTCCGGCCTTGCTCAATGTATAAGTAATGTCTACCTTATTTCCGGATATAGAACCAATTTCATACCCCACTGTTGGCACGGGGGCCGGCTCAGCTGGGCTGGCTTCTGCAGCGATGGCCCTTCGATACACCTCTTCTGCAACGGCGGCCGGCTCGGGTGGGCCCGTCACCAGGCTGATACCCTCGGAAGTAAGCTGGCGCTCAAGGTCGACCAACCTTCTCCTATGCTCATCGCTAACATTTACCCTATTTTTTAGGAAATTTTCCTCAACAAATATTATATACTCTTCAAAGTCAATTAACTCGGCGATAAAGGCCAGAGTAACGACCTTGTCGTCAACTTTGACTTCCTTGCCCAGATCAACATCGGGAGCATTGACGATTTCCCGCATTTGGTCCAGGGTATAAAGCTGGCCGTCCAGCTCTATTTTGTAAGTAATGCGGTTGCCGTTTTCGTCAATGATACCCATTGAGATCATTGATTCATACATAGCGGCGGCGGTTTCCAGCCCGTATGTGGCAGATAGGGCGGCCATAAGCTCTTCTTTTGCGTTGGGATTATATGACCCCGATTCAAGTGAATTTGCACCGGTTTGAGGCCCGTATTCGCCAGACTGCGCGGCCATAAGGTGTTCTCCCGCGTTTGGCTTATTTAACCCCGGCGCAAGTGAATCTACGCTGGGGTCCGACCCGTATTCGTCAGACAATTCAGCCATAGCCGACTCACTTGTGTTTGGATTATATGACCCCTGCGCAAGTGAATTTAGCGGTAACGTAGAAAGCAGCATGATGTTTACCAGTAGTATGGCTATTACTTTTTTGAAATTCTTCACCTTCAATTCCTCCTTCTTTATAAAACTAAAATTAATACTTTAGTGCCTTATCCAGGAATTACCTAACCTAGCGCAGATTGCAATTCTGTCTTTTCGTAAATCCCAGTAAATAAGTCCGCTAATCCATTTCACAATTTTCATAACAACCCCCAAATTGCCATTTTGTATTACAAGTACAGTTTAATCAAAAAACTATGCCAAAACGTCAATCTGCGCAGAATGTCGTTTTTACGTCATGAAATGTAATTTTGGGGATCTTTTATGTAAAAACCTGTTAATATAGATATCGTAATCGCAGGTTATATTGAGGTAACAGGATGAAAATTGCTATTTGCTATGACGACCAGCGCTATAATGTTTCCAACGTGGCCCTAAAGAAACTTGTAAAAGCTTAATATACCGGTTCCTGGCAGAAGTGGATCAAATAACTCTTTTTTATGAGCAAAATATATGCGGGTGAAAAGATCCCAATTCCGCAACAAACAGGAGGAGCCAGCATGACATCGAAATTAAAAACCTAATGGAGAGAAACAGGAAGATAAGCGGTGTTGGGATATTGATGATTATTATCCTTTTGGCTATGGCATCGCCAGCCAAGGCAGCAGAATATTCTTATCCCTGAGTCTTTAGTGGGGATATTTTGCGGTTGACAATATGAAAACCTATTATTTTCGGGCGGCATTACCGGAAGGTAATCGTTAAAAGATAGCAGGGCGGGTCAAATCTCTACAGCCTGTGTCTTGAGGAACGGGCAGCCCCCTTCGCGCGCAACAATCACGGTTCAAACGCCAAAAACCTTTCAAGATCAGAATCTTCCGGCATATACACCATACGAGGCCTGCTGGACCAGTTGGATGTACCTTCTTTTCTCCTACCCTTTAAGCCGGGATAATTTACTTTTTGTTAGCCCTTTTGTTAGTCCTTAAGTCTTATAGTATGGATATAAGAGGTCGTCAGTTCAACTAGCACAGCAAGATGTCGGCCAACGTAAACAGGCAATATTATATTTAAAACTTTAAAAGGGAGGTTAATGACAATATACCTGTTCCCTCCTCCGTGACAACCTGCGGGTGGAATTAAGATAATAAATTAGTTTTGGGACGGGAGGTGATGATAATGAAAAAAGACAAACATACCAAAGAATTGTCAGAAAAGCAATTGGACAATGTCCAGGGCGGCGGTGCGTGGGTTATTCTAGTGGAAATTACGGTTCAATGCTTGCATCGCGGATGCTACTGGTCTTTCCGTGGCACTGAAAGTGAGATAGCCGACGCCAAGGCGAGACACACAGCGACTTACGGGCACGATGACTTTTTAGAGGATTTTCGTTAAGGTTTATTGTGAGGAGCAGTGATGTGCATGAAAAAGGACATGGAAGATGTTAAACTGCCGGACGGAAAGCTGGCCGAGGTACAGGGTGGAACACCGGGTGCATACGACATAGCAGGGGTTGTTATTCATTGCAAACATCCCGGATGCTTCTGGACTGCCCACTGCTCGGTGAGTGTGGTGCCGGCAGCCAAGTCGGCACACAGAAATGCCACCGGCCACGATAATTTTGAGGTTACAATAGTGGAAGGTGATTATTAGGCCTACCCGTTGTCCTGGTGAGGCGCCTACTGCCGGGTTGGAACATAAAAACACAGGTTTTAATGGAGGTAACGGGGGGTTGGAATCGCAGCCGCATCCCGTGAAAAATCCACAACTCTTATATCTAAGGGATTATGTCTTTTTCTAGCGCCTGCCACCAGTGATTTTGGCTCTTTTATGATCACAGTTGAAAATCTTCCGGTTGACTTCAGGATCGCAGCCGAAGGCGGAAAGTGCGGGGAAGATGTTCCAAGAAGAGCTGATGGCGGATTACCAGAATTTCGACCCTAAAAATACCTCTGTTTACGTTAACATTGTTACCACAATGGTCAGCGTTTATCTCGATCAGCATCCCGGTGTAACACTGGATGAGGCAGTAAAGAAAGTAAAAACATTCCTGGAAATCCCCGGGTGGCTGGATATAGGGAGCGGGCTTCACAGCCGGCAAGAGTATTTCAGCCCCGGTGTGTTTGGGAGCGAAGCCGGCGGCAGCGGGAAAAATATCAGGCAGTATATTGAACAACTTATTGCGGAGATGGACAGTAATGAGGGTATTACTCATCCATTTCCCGGCGAAGAAGCGCCCGGCATGCTGGAAAATCCAGCTGCGCTTTTTGCTGCAGGCCTCGCCGAAGGCGCCGGTGAGTACGCGGGAAGTCATATTACGGGGTGGGGACTGAACAAAATGGATGAATGGTATAACGGCCCGCACGGTCCCAACGATGAATTAAAAAACCAGATAGCAGAAATGCAGGTTGCTTTACAACAAATATCGCAACAACTCAACGATCTGAATATCAAGATGACGGCTATGCTTAATGAGATCAAATCTGCGGTTGAGCGTGCTAACTATGATTCGGGAGCAAGGGATTTAATGGTTGTAACTGACTCGATTATTAATATAAAGAACAAGGTCACCGCATTTATCACCAGTCCGCCTAAAACATCAACAGGTGAGATAGACACTGCGACATTGAATCTGAGGAAACAAGAAATTATTGATTTGATTAAGACCCAAATATTGGGGGGGCCTGAGGAACGTATTAACACAATATTGATTGGGGACGGGTCGGGCGCAACCTCTTTATTGAAGCTATGGAGCAAGGTAGTCAAAAACGAAGGCGTGATTCTCAGCAGTCATGATTCCGAGCGCGTACAGGTTCAATTGGATTATTATAAAACAATGCACGGTGGGACCAGGTTTCTCATTAACCTTACCCCGATTTGATGGACACACAGAATGGCTGGTACAATAAAACCAGCGGCGGTGTTCATCATACACTCATAACTTTCTCCTTTCACAATAGAAGTATTAGGCTATATTTCCATTGTAATAGGAGTAAAATTATTTGAGGAGAATAGTGAAGATGCAATGTTTATGCGGTTTGCGCGGAATCCCTTTGGATAATCATAAATCTGGGATAATGGGACCAGCAACCGGCCAGTGTGACACCAGTCAGTTTGCCATAGCCGCTATAGCCATCGGTTTGAAGGTAGCCCTTAAAGCCAGACAGAAAACTGTCTGGATGTTTACTTGCTCTGGTGGTCTGATAATCGTAGAGGACAATGGGCGGGCCATCTTTTCCAGTACGGTATAACCACATGTATGATTTGGTTTCGGCTGCACGGCCGGGTTCCTTTAATACCTGCAAGGTGGTTTCATCTTATGTACAGCCATATATTATGTAGAGTGGTGGGCGGT
>CAYXHK010000115.1:0-7366 GCA_964464665.1 uncultured Syntrophomonadaceae bacterium | reverse complement strand
TGCGAAACCTTGATGCCTAACGTTCCGCACGTAGCGGTTTTTGATACGGCTTTCCATCAAACCA
Organism: uncultured Syntrophomonadaceae bacterium; assembly: GCA_964464665.1. Classification (GTDB taxonomy): domain Bacteria; phylum Bacillota; class Ch66; order Ch66; family Ch109; genus CAYXHK01. Next base: position 7,302 of record CAYXHK010000115.1, on the reverse strand, counting down.
TGCCGCCCGAAAACTTCATGTATGCTGTTCCTTACGAACTATATGAAAATTATAAAGTCCGGCGCTATGGCTTCCACGGCACTTCCCACTACTATGTAACCCAACGGGCTGCGGCATTGCTTGGCAAACCGCTCGAAGACACTAAAATCATCACCTTGCACCTGGGCAACGGTGCCAGTGTAGCGGCCGTAAAAGGCGGCAAGGTTATTGACACCTCCATGGGCTTCACTCCGCTTGAAGGTCTCGTAATGGGTACCCGGAGCGGCGATATTGACCCGGCGATCGTGTTCTTCATTATGGAAAAACTGAACATGGGACCGGCGGAAATCAATAACTACCTAAATAAAAAAGCGGGCGCTTTAGGCCTTTCCGGTATCAGCAACGACTTCCGCGACATTGGGGAAGCCGCCGACAAGGGAAATGCCCGCGCCAAATTAACCCTGCAGGTGTACGCAAATCGGGTTAAATCCTATATCGGAGGTTATATCGCCAAGCTGAACGGCTGCGACGCGATCGTCTTTACGGCTGGACTGGGCGAAAATGGCATCCCGAACCGGGAAATGATCTGTGAAAACTTAGACTTCTTAGGGATCAAGATGGATAACGAAAAGAATAAAACTCGCGGCAAGGAAATCGACGTGGCCACAGAAGATTCCAAGATTCGGATTTTTGTAATCCCCACTAACGAAGAATTAGTGATTGCTACCGATACCTACCGGCTGGCGACTAAAGGTGTATTCATCTAAAAACGCTGAATAGCCAAAAATTGTAGTGCTGATTAGATGCCCCTTGGGGAGAATAAGCCTGACCCCGGGGGCATTTATCTGTCTTAAGGGCTATTCTTGACAAACCCCGGAGAGCATCGGTATAATAGACCATGGTAAAAGGCAGGTGATTCCAATGGTGGTTGATTTACCGGGTTTTCTGAAGAGTCCTGAAGCCACCAGGAGGTATCATTTTGAGGAAGAGTTTCCTCCCTTAATCTTAACCGGGGAGGAAATATCGTTTCTGGACCCGGTATCCGTTGATATCTTATTAGAACGGGCTGGGATGATAATTCCCTTAAAGGCCCGGATCAATACAAAAATTCGGCGGGCCTGCGGCTGTTGTCTTAAGGTTGCGGAGGCGCCAGTGCAAATTGATTTTAACCTGGAATTTGTGCACCGCAGCGACCTGGACGAATTGGGGATCCAGCTTGAACCCGGTCAGGAATCCGATGACTACGAGATTTTCGAGGATCAGCCAATCGAAATGCGGGAGATTGTCTACGGCAATCTTGTAATGTCTATGCCCATGCGCTTTGTCTGTCAGCCGGATTGTCCGGGGTTATGCCCGCAGTGCGGCCAGGATTTAAGCGTTGCCGCCTGTGCTTGTCAGCCGGAGGTGGGAGACCCGCGCCTGGCCATCCTGAAGGAATTGCTGGAAACCAAGGAATCGCAATAATAACCGCAAGTAGAATTTTGGTGTTTAAAATTAAAGTATTATGCTGTGGCAATGAAGGGGGTGCAAAAGATGGGAGTACCAGCCAGGAAAAGATCGAAAGCCAGGACTAGCCGGAGAAGGGCCATGCAGAAAATTTCTGCCCCCGGTTTTAATGAGTGTCCTCAATGCCACGAATTGAAATTACCGCATCGGATTTGTCCCAAATGCGGCCATTACGCTGGCCGGGAGGTTCAAAGTCAAGCCTAGGATTATGGAATTTTTCGGTTGAGTGCTGCCTTTAGCAGCACTTTTCCATATACTGAATTTAGACAGGGGGCCAGTTGATCTTATGAGAGTGGCTCTGGACGCCATGGGAGGAGATTTTGCTCCTCGGGAACTGGTGGCTGGGGCGGCGATAGCCGTTAACCAGCTGGATTTACAGGTTTTACTGGTCGGTCAGCCCGAAATAATCCGGGAAGAGATTGCTTATCAGGTGCAGATGGGAAATATTGAGCCGGGTCGGGTGGAAGCCAGCCTGGAAGTGGTGCCGGCCAGTCAAGTGATCGACATGGATGAAGAGCCAGTGTTTGCGTTGCGCAAAAAGAAGGATGCTTCGATCGCGGTGGCTACCCAATTGGTCAAAGAAGGGCGGTCCGATGCGGTGGTTTCGGCGGGCAGTACCGGGGCGCAAATGGTAGCCGCTTTACTGATTTTGGGCCGCATGCCGGGGGTTGAACGCCCGGCAATCGCTACAGTTTTACCGGGCTTAACCGGACCGAAGGTGCTGCTCGATTCCGGCGCCAATACAGATTGCCGGCCCAAGCATCTGGAACAGTTTGCGATGATGGGCAGCGCTTTTGCCACGGCGGTTTTGGGGCTCAATCAGCCGAAAGTCGGACTGATAAACGTGGGGGAAGAAGAGAGCAAGGGCAACGAACTGTCTAAGCAGACTTACCAACTCTTAAAACAAGCGCCGTTGAATTTTATCGGGAACGTTGAAGGTCGGGAAATTCTTTCCGGCTCGGCGGATATCCTGGTCTGCGATGGATTTGTCGGAAATATAGTATTAAAACTGGCCGAGGGTTTATCTGGGACGATCTTTCAGCTGCTAAAGAATGAATTGGGTCAATTAAATTCCGCGTCTCCCACCAGCGGAACAGCGCTTTTATCGGGTCTACAGAAGCTGAAAAAAAGAATGGATTACACAGAATATGGCGGAGCGCCGCTCCTGGGAGTTAATGGCATCAGTATTATCTGCCATGGAAGCTCCAAAGCCCAGGCTATCTACAATGCGATTCGGGTCGCCAAAGAAAGCGCGGATAAGGATTTAATCGGCCGGTCAACGGTTTCTTTGCAGCAAAACTAAAGCTCGCAGTTGTGCAGTTGTTCGGACTTAATGTGCCAAGAGGCAGGGGTGCCATTTTTTTAAGCAGACTAAAGCTCATAGTTGTTCGGACTTAATTTAGTAAAATAACGAGGAGGATGAGGATGGATACGATTTTCGAAAGGGTTCGCTCGATAATTAGTAATCATCTAAACCTTGAGGCCCAGGCAATTACTCTGGAAACAACCTTCCAGGAATTAGAGGCGGATTCCCTGGATGTGGTGGAGATTGTGATGTCTTTGGAGGATGAATTTGATTTGGAAATTCCCGATGAACAGGCCGAAAATATTGCTTCTGTCGGCCAAATCGTAGAGTATATTAAGGGTGCTTTAAAATAAGCGGTTGTTGTGGTTGGGCTAAAGAAGGCCTCGGTGGATAGTTTTCTGCGGAGGTCTATTTGTTTTGCTGGGAGGTTTTGAGCATGGAGGAAAGCCGAAAAAAAGAGTTATTAAGACTGCTGCAGGATTGGCAGGTGGAAAGCGCGGATACTGCCCTCTTAGACCAGGCGCTTACCCATCCTTCCTTTGCTTTTGAAAACCAAGGCCTGGGCATAGTCCATAATCAGCGCCTGGAGTTTTTAGGGGATGCTGTGCTGGGAGTTATTGCGGCCGAGCACCTGTATCAGACTTTTCCCGCTTGTTCCGAGGGAGAGCTGACTAAAATTCGGGCCAATGCGGTTTGCGAAGTCAACTTGGCTGAAACCGCCCGGAAAATGGATTTGGGCCGTTATCTCCATTTAGGCCGCGGGGAAGAACAGAGCGGCGGCAGGGAAAGACCTTCGATCCTTGCTGATGCGCTGGAGGCGGTGATTGGCGCGATCTATCTGACCGCCGGCTGGCCGTCCGTCCGAGCGTTGGTGCTTAAGTACATAGGGGTTAGTATGAATCAGGCGCCCAAGGGGTATCTGGGAGACTATAAGACCGCGTTGCAGGAAGTGGTACAGCGGGTCGGGTCGGTAGGGGTATCCTATAATATTATTAAAGAATCTGGACCGGACCACAATAAGCGCTTCATCGCCGGGGTATTTTACCACGGCAAGCTTTTAGGAAAAGGTGAAGGCCGCAACAAGAAAGAAGCAGAGCAACGGGCCGCCCAGGTCGCGCTGGAAAAAATAAAGTTGGAGTTAGAGCATTGAACGTGGGGAGAGAAGTTTGAAAAAGCCAAGGCGGATTATTCCTTTTTTTGTGCCTCATCAGGGTTGCCCCCATACCTGCGTGTTCTGTAATCAAAAATCGATCAGCGGGAGCAGCCATCCCCCTACGGGAGCCGAGGTGGCTATAAAGCTGCGGGAATACCGGGCGACGATTCCAGCCGATTTCGCGGTTGAAGCCGCTTTCTACGGAGGCAGCTTTACCGGGTTATCGGCCAGCGAACAGGAGGCTCTTTTGGCTCCAGCCTATCAGGCCGGTCAGGAAGGCTTGATTGATGGGATCAGAATCTCTACCCGGCCCGATTTGATTGATGCCACCGGGCTTAAACATTTAAAAAAGTGGGGAGTTAGGACTGTGGAACTCGGCGCGCAGTCTTTAGACCAGGGAGTTTTAATTGCCGCGGGGAGAGGGCATACCCCAGAGGATACGCGACGTTCCGCCCGATTGATTCAGGATGCCGGGCTTAAACTCGGACTGCAGATGATGCTCGGTTTACCCGGGGATACCCGGGATAAGACTCTGGCTACCGGGCAGGGATTAGGTGAGCTTCGACCGGATTTTGTGCGAATCTATCCCACGATTGTTATGCGGGGAACCTTATTGCATAAACTATACCAAGCGGGAAGTTATTGCCCTTTAACTCTGGCAGAAGCGATTGATTGGACGGAATGGCTTTATATCAGTTTTAACCGTTGGGAGATTCCGATTATCCGCATGGGACTGCAGACTACGGACAGTCTTTTAAAGCCGGGCGAGATAATTGCCGGCCCTTTTCACCCCGCCTTTGGCGAATTGGTCGAGTCTGCGGTGGCTTTGCGGCAGTTGGAGCAGCTGCTGGCCAAGTGGGAAGCCAAGGCTCCCACATCGTCTTCACCCTGGCCTAAGGAGAGTGCGCCGCGAGGTTACGAGATCTGCGGCGGAAAGGCACCAGACGGGAAATGGAGCGGCGTGCAGCCAGGGCAAAAGACCAGCATTGCAAAGCCTCCCGCCGGGAAGCGGAGCGGCGCGTCGCCCGGACAGCTGATTATAGCGAGCAATCCCCGTTATTTATCTCGCCTGATTGGTCAGCACCGCACTAATCTGAAAAAAATTGAGCTGAAGTGGCGGCAGTCTTTAAAGATTATCGGGGATGAATCAATGCCCCTGCGTGATCTTTGGCTTATGACTGAGACCGGGACGAGAGAAAATTATTTAAACTGGCAGGAATTTTTAACCAACTGTAGAATTTTATAAACAATAATATAAACAATAATTCGAAGCTTTACTCTTGAATTATTGAAGCAGCAAAAATAAATTATACAAAACCTATACTAAACTCACATTAAGAACCAATTTGTTTAACTAGGAATTAAATTACATTGAATTACCGAATCTGCTTTAGCTAAATTAACGAAGGAGGATGACCTATGGACGTACTACGGATATCCGCTCAATCAGTTCCAAAATCGGTGGCCGGGGCACTCACGGCGGTTATCAGGGAAAAAGGCCGGGTTGAGATTCAAGCGGTAGGCGCGGGAGCGGTAAATCAAGCCATTAAAGCGATTGCCATTGCGCGGGGATTTGTGGCACCGAATGGTTTAGATTTAGTAGTGGTCCCGGCCTTTGCGGAAATTAACATCGATGGAGAAGTCCGCACGGCCATTAAATTTATTGTGGAGCCCAGATAATGGCTTTTTTTAGATTTGCATAATTCCTGAAATTAATAATAAAACTAAAATTCAGGAGCTGCGCTAGCGCAGCTTTTTTTTAGTTTTGGTATAATGAGGTAAGATTTACCCTAAGGAGGACTCAAGATTGAAGAAAAAAGCCGTACTGACGGAGTTGGAACGCACAAATGATTACGTTTCCGGGGAACAGCTGAGTGAGATTCTGGGGGTTTCCCGGACTGCGGTCTGGAAACAGATTCAAAGTTTACGGGAGCAGGGTTACGAAATCGAGGCGCAGACCCGAATCGGGTATCGGCTGCTTAAACGGCCGGATTTGCTGTTGCCGGCGGAAATTGCTTCCGGTTTAAATACAGCCTTTCTGGGCCAAGAGGTGGTTTATTACCCCGAGGTTGATTCCACTAATGAAATCGCGCGCCGGTTAGCCCAGCAGGGCGCTGCCGAGGGCACTCTGGTGGTAGCGGAAAGACAGACCAAAGGGAAGGGTCGGCTGGGCCGGGCCTGGATTTCTCCGGAAGGTGAAGGCCTCTGGTTTTCTTTCATCCTGCGGCCGAATCTGCTGCCCCCGGAAGCGCCGCGGGCAACCTTGGTCGCCGCGGTAGCCGTAGCTCAGGCTCTTCGCCGGGAAACTGGCCTCAGTATTCGGATTAAGTGGCCGAATGACCTGCTGCTGGAGGGGAAAAAAATCACCGGTATCCTGACTGAAATGAATTCCGAGATCGGCCGGATTAACTATCTGGTTGTGGGGATTGGCATTAATGTGAATCTCGATTTCGAGACGATCCCGCCGGAAATCAGTGCCACCGCTACTTCGTTGAGTGCGTACTTAAAGCAGCCGGTCTCTCGCTTGGTCTTACTGCAACGTTGCCTGGAGGAACTGGAAAAATACTATGAGCTTTGGCAAAAGGGAGCTTTTCCTGAGATTTTGAAGGAATGGAGACAACTCTCAGCCACGCTGGGAAACCAGGTGCAGATTAAGATGCTGGACGATACGATCGAGGGATTTGCCGAAGAGGTGGAGTTGGACGGGAGTTTGCGGCTCAGACTGGCGGATGGCAGCGTCTATCAGGTCATTGCCGGGGATGTCGCCTTTGACCCGGCCAAACCATAACCGGCCAGACAATAATAGGTACTTACGCCGGAGATTAAAAATAAAGTTCAACATATAAATAATGTGCGGGCGTACACGCACTTGACCCGAAAATGCGATGGGCACGCGAACTAAACAAGTTTGTTGGTTTATAGGGAGGAGCTATGTTTCTCAAACGCTTGGAAATGCAGGGATTTAAATCGTTTGCGGAAAGACTGGATATTGAGCTGACCGGTCAGATAACCGCGGTAGTAGGACCAAACGGCTGCGGCAAAAGCAATATCATCGATGGAATCCGTTGGGTGTTCGGTGAACCGAACGCCCGGATTCTGCGGGGAAGCCGGATGGAAGACGTAATTTTTGCGGGCAGCGATCGCCGGCGGCCGGTGGGAATGGCAGAAGTATCAGTTACCCTGGATAATTCCGCGGGAATCTTGCCGGTCGACTATAGTGAAGTCCGCCTCACGCGGCGGCTGTATCGTTCCGGGGAAAGTGAATTCTTAATCAATCGGCAGCCCTGCCGGCTCAGAGAAGTCCAAAATCTGCTGCAGGAATGTGGGATCGGTTACGACTCCTGCTCGATTATTGGTC
>CAYXHK010000114.1:0-7446 GCA_964464665.1 uncultured Syntrophomonadaceae bacterium | reverse complement strand
AATTTCGGGCCAGTATGCTAAGGGTCAAAGAGTGGATAAAAGCTAATCGTACCTTTTTTGCACAAAGGCATAAAACTCCCGAGTCAGATTGCTTTTTTTATCATAATCGTAGCTGCATTGTTCGAACACATCTGCAATCTTTTGGTAAGCTCTCCGTTCACTGGCTCGAATCTCACGGATGCGTTCCAGCAATTCATTAAAATAATCCTTGCCAAAAGGCCTTCCGTTTTTAAGCAACTCATCATTTAAAACAAAGCCTTTTTGGATATACTCGTGAAGCGTTTTGGTCGCCCACTGACGAAATCTGGTAGCTCTTTTTGAATTAACACGATATCCAACCGCGATAATCATATCTAGACTGTTGAATTGAACCTTGCGACTGACTTTACGGCTACCCTCGGTTTGAACTATTAAAAAATCCTTAATAGTTGGATCCGAATCCAATTCTTCATCATCCAGAATGTTTTTAATGTGAATGTTTATGTTGGCGGTCGTCGTTTCGAACAGCTCCGCAATTGCTTTTTGAGTCATCCAGAAGTTATCATCTTCAAAGCGAACTGAAACGGTCACTTTGCCGCTATCCGTCGTATATAAAATGATTTTATCTTCATGTGCCAACTCGTATCAACCTCCGTATATGAAATAAATTACCCCTGCTGCGAAGTAATTTAGTAGTTCAAGATTATAAACCGTTGAATTCTAGGGGTTTAAATTGCGTGAAAAATCGTTTATATATTTATTGTACCAAAATATACCTTTATTCACAATTCCATTATTTACACCCAACTAACTCTCTGACTTCGGTTAGGTAGCCTAGCTATTTTTTTACGGTTCAGGAATATAAAATAAAAGTTGGGCACAAAATGGGCACAAAAACAATAAAAGACTTCCGAGTTTAAACCCGAAAGCCTTGATAATCCTGGAGCTGATGGGGGGATTTGAACCCCCGACCTGCTCATTACGAGTGAGCTGCTCTACCCCTGAGCCACATCAGCAAATCTAGTAATACTAACGCAATATTTGATTGAGGACCTTTCAGACGTTAATTATAATGCATAAACAGGGAGCTTGGCAAGTATACCGAAACTTAAAACTTAAACATACTAAAACTCTAGTATGCGGAAACTTGAGCCTGCCGGAAACTTTAACATAATTCCTTTCTCCGCTATATTGTTGCCGCTAAGCTAAAAGATCCAAAAGCTGATGGAATTGCCGGTCCAGGAATTAATGGACATAATGACTATAGCATCATTTAGAAAAAGCAAAGAGATGAATCGCTTAGGGTTCATCTCTTTGAGATATCGACCGAATTTATTTTTGTTAGACTTTTTACTTAGTTTCCTAAGTTAAGCCTCGTTTCTAGGACTTCGATTGTCCGTAGTAACCCGGTTGTCCCTGAATAACGGGATGAGGGCATAGATACCCGCGATTCCGATCAGGGAGTAAATGATCCGGCTGATCATGGCGCCTGCCCCACCAAAGAGGGCGGCTACGAGATCATACTGGAAAAGGCCAACCAGACCCCAATTGATAGCACCGATAATAACCAAAATAAGAGCCGTTTTATCAAGCGTATTAGTATTCATAATGTCACCTCCCTTCCAGTTCTTATTATTTCCAGATTTAAGCATAAAATACATTCCGCAAAAAAGATGCGGAAAGATTTGCTCCAGCATATATCCAAAATGATATAAAATTTAGGCCGTAAACGGGAAATAGGGGTTTAGGTTAAGCAAAAAATTAAGGCTTTTGTTTGGGCGCAAAAACGGACAAAATGACTTTATCATAGACTACGTAAAGCAACGCTCCCCCAATCAGCAAGATCAGGCCAATCGCAATTATTTTGGTAATCATCATGGATAGTACCTCCCGTTCCTTTAAACCGGTTAATTTACTTGTTAGTAGTATTGGTATTAGTATTAGCTAAAGTATCAAGGATATTAAGGATATTATGGATATTAAGGATACCAAAGTAATTAACTGCAGATGACGAATAAGTCAGCAACCTAATTAATCCGGGAAATAACCAGGATGCATAAAACAAAGGGATGCATAAAGCACAATCGAGTATGGATTTATAACAAACGCGAATTACCGGATGTAAGCACCAGGATGCATAAAGCGCTAGGATGCATAAAGCAAAAGAGGTCAGGCAAAGAAAAAATAGGACCCGTTAACCAGTCCTATTTTCATTCAATCTTATTTTTATTAATTACTCTTGTGTGTTTTCGAATGTGGTTTCAAAGCTTAGCGCTTCGTTCTAGTGAGTCGTATTATACAATGAGTTTCAAAACTGATGAGTTTGTGTTTTACAATGAGTTTCTAAGCTACTGACGAGTCGTATAGGAGGAGCAAACCGATAACCCTTCGCTGCAGCCTTCAATTATCGATAGGTCGGCGGTTTTATCCAGGTCAATCTCATTCCCCGCGGTGATTTCTTTGCCCTGCTCGTTCAGCAAAAGCCGGATTATCGGCCGGTGCTGGGATTGCTTATTGACATCCACCACTATGCCGATTTCTTCGTTATTCAGCTTAACTAAACTGCCTACCGGGTACATGGTGATGTTTTCCATAAAGGCGGCTACTATTCGCGGGTCAAACAGGGTGTAGGTTCCCCGGATTATTTCCCGCATAGCGGCATAAGGCTGGAAAGAAGGACGATATAACCGATCCGCCAGCAGGGCGTCGTAAACATCGGCAATAGCGACGATGCGGGCATACTCATGGATATCGCTGCCTTTTAGCCCCTGCGGATAACCGGACCCGTCGATCCTTTCGTGATGCTGATAAGCAATGTGTGCGGAAAGCGGAGGGATATCCGGGTATTGTTTTAAAATTTCAAACCCGCGCTGGGGATGCCCTTTAACTTTTTGATACTCTGTTTTGGTGAGTTTCTTCGGTTTTAACAAAAGTTGATTGGGGATAAAGATATTTCCGATATCGTGCAGCAGGGCGCCGACGCCCAGTTCTTTAAGTTGCAGAGTGTTATAGTTGAGCGAGATCCCGGTCATCAAGGATAATACGCAGACGTTGACCGAATGCGCGTAGAGATAGTCTTTGCTTGTCCGAATATCGACTGCCTGCACCAGGGAGTTGGTATGGGCCAATAGTTCATCCAGGATTATATCTACCCCGGTCTTTAATGAGAGTAAGTTGATTGGGCTAGCGGTCTGGATCTGGTCGAAAACTTGCCGAACTATTTTTATGGTATCCACTCGGGTTTTTTCAGAAATTACTTCGGGTATGGTTAAATCACCAGTGAGTTCATCGCGGATATAAAGCGAGGGGATCCCGAGTCTGATTAACCGCTCTAAACAGAAATCGGTTAATGCGGTACCGGCGGCCAGGAGGATCTTGCCTTCAGAATTATAGAGTGCTTGCGCATTGATCATGCCCGGCTTAACGTAAGCAATAGGAATTCTACGCATAATGCACCTTCCTACCCGGTTATTCTTTGGGTATTTTTTGTAAAGTTTTAAGCAAGTGGAAAAACAAAAGGTATATAGTTTATTCGTTAAAAAAAAGCAAATTCCTGCTACTGAATGGCCGCCTCCCGTTATTTTCTGATTCCTTGCGTCGTTTTTTTACATATGATACACTGGGCTAAATACGTTCTGGGGGTGAGGGAATGGCCAGGTGGAACCGAAACCGCCTGCGGCAGCGACCTAGCGTTCCTAAACAACTGCTTCAAAATCTGGCTCAGGATCTGGTTTCGATGATTGAAAATGAAGAAAGCTATTCCATGGCCCTTGAACTGGTAGATCAATTGCCTGCTGAGTTTCAGGCCATTTTTATCGAGAACTTATCTTCAGTACATGAAGTTAAACTGGCTCGGTTTTTTTGGTTAATTATCGAAGAGTACACGGGGGAGATTCAGAAAGCCGCCCAGAGGGCGATCGAGAAGTACCGGCTGGTTGGTCTGGCCGTGGATGATTTTAAGATTAAACGCCAGCCAGTACCCGGCCGATTTTTCAAAGCGTTGGCTTCCAGAACCCGGCTGCTCGGTCAGTTGTCCTTGGTTATTGCCTGGGAACAGAAAAATAAGCGTCTGGATGTTTGGTATTTTGTCTTAAGGTTTGGTCCGGAGGGTATCCGCCGGTACCTAAGGGTAACCGACTTATCCATCCCCGATTTTTTAGAGGAGCACGAACCGGACGAGGTTGGAATGGTGGAATTGTCCCTTAAGCAGGCAGAGGCTTTGCTTCAACAAGCATATTTTTATAACCAAGTCTATCAGGTGCCGCCTGCCCGCCCGGTTTTTCGATATGAGGACTGTTTAAAAGACAAGGCGCCGATTGATTTCTCGGATTCAGAAATCCAGGCTTTGAATCTGCGGCTGACTGAGGAACAGCTGAATCCGCACCTGGTGGTGAACGCCTATCTGGTGGCGGAAAAGAATTCTGATTGGGGATTGATTTACGATCTGTCCTCCCGGGACTCAGTTATCCGGCGTTACGAGCGGGAAGCCTACCAGCAGCTCCGAGTCGCGGAGAGCTTTGAGGCGGATCGGCTGTATATTCTGTCAGCGATTGAGCGGAAAATCATCCGGCAAAAAACGGCCGACGTTGAGGCCCGGGTGATAGTCAGTGAAGACAACCGGATTGAGGAACGCAGACATACCTTTAAATTAGTTCGGGAAGAATCCGCCTGGAAGATAGCCCAAACCAGGATTTCAAGAACCCGGGAGATTGATGAGGACGACCCAGATAATCCACTGAACTATGAGGTTTACTGTGCCCTTTACGAGGTGGTGCAGGATACGGAAGTTCAGGAACTGCTCGAAGACCTGCCAGAGGTTGAAGTAATTGAGGACATCGAGTTCGGCATCCACTACCGTTGGGCTAATTCCCTAAACCTCCTGGAAGAAGGGATAAACCTGGCGGAGAATGTGTTCGGGGAATTTGTCCTGACCGGGGATGAACTTCTGGTAACCGCCAAGGACCGGGAGGATTTAAACGCGCTCTGCAGCTTAATGGAACATCGGTTGCCGGAGGCTATCCACTATCAGCAGCAGTATTATGTGGATGTCAGTTTAGTCTATGCTTTACTCAGCGGAGAATTCTCTTCCTTTGAAGAACTGCTGGACGAATTAGCGGTGGAGGAACCTGAGGAGCGGCTGCCGGTGATGATCGCCACTTACGAGGTGGCTGATCTGGAACCAGTTTTAGAGCGCATCCGTTCCTTTACAGTTTTTGAATTTGATTCGCCCGAAGGCGTAAAATATTTTTACGAATTTGAACGGATTCGTTTTAAAGCGGGAAACGGGGAACAGGGCGAAGGCTTTGTGGCGGAATATCGCGTCACCCCGCAGCAGTTGACGGTGACCACGTTTGGGCAGGAATATTTAAACTTAGTTTGCGAGGAATTAGAAAGAGGCTTGCAGGACAGTTTGCGGTTATTAAACATCCAGGAACCGGTCGAAGGGTTTTCCTTACTGGCCACCGTGGGTAAACCAGTGTTTTTCAAAGAAGCCAAAGATGAGTGGCAAAGGGAGGAACTAAACCGCTGGATGCAGACTAAGCTGCCGGTGCTGGACGGGATGACGCCCCTGGAGGCCAAGGAAACGCTGCCGGGCCGGCAGCTGCTGTGGCGGCTCTTTAAAAACATGAAGAACCTGCAGCAGGATTTACAGCGGAAGGGTTTAAACCTGCCGATTGATTATCGCGAGTACATTAGGATGGTCAGTTTAGGGGAATAAAACCACGCTGCGATACACGCTGTGATATACGCCGCGATACACTGAAATTCACGATGCGATAGATGCCTCGATACACGTTGGAATACGCGATGCGATACACGCTTCGATCCAAGATGAAATCCACGATGCGATACATGTTAGAATAAATCTAGATTTTTGGTTGACACTGCCGAACAAATTACCTATACTATATGATAAATTATTCAAAATTTTTATATACTCAGAAGCAATGATGGGAGCTTTAAAAATGCCTTAAAGCAGGCTACAGAGAGCCGGATCCGCTGAAAACCGGCCCTGCCCGGCATATAGCGTCTCTTCCCTAAGCTACTATCTGAACGGTTGATCTGGCGGCGGCTTAGCCTTTATAGCCTTTGATCGACTCAGTAGGTGGAGTCGGATCAGCACCCGTTACCGTGCTGGTGTTTTTACACATGAGCTGGTTGCCCTAGGGCAACAAACAGGGTGGTACCGCGGGTCCCCTCTCGTCCCTGACACCATAAACTTTGTCTGGGATGAGGGGTTTTTATTTTTCCCGAAATTCGTAAATTTCCTTAGGGGGTGGATCTTTGTGCAGAGTGATCAAGTGAAATGCGGTCTGGAAAAGGCGCCGCATCGGTCTCTTTTTAAAGCTTTGGGGTTAACCGATGAAGAACTTCGACGTCCTTTGATTGGGATAGTTAATGCTAAAAACGAGGTAATCCCAGGGCATATCCATTTGGATACGATCGCGGAAGCGGTCAAGACCGGGGTGAGGATGAATGGCGGCACCCCGATGGAGTTTGGAGTGATCGGGGTCTGTGACGGGATCGCCATGAACCACATAGGCATGAAATACTCGCTGGGCAGCCGGGAACTGATCGCCGATTCGGTGGAGGTCATGGCCCTGGCCCATGCCTTTGACGCTTTGGTGTTTATCCCCAACTGTGACAAGATCATTCCGGGTATGCTGATGGCAGCTGCCCGCTTGAATCTGCCCAGTATTTTTATCAGCGGCGGTCCCATGCTTGCGGGCCGTTACAAAGGCCGGGCCGTCAGTCTGAGCCAGGTCTTTGAAGGGGTTGGTTCTGTAGCCGGCGGTTCGATGACTGAGGCGGAACTGCATGAACTGGAGGGAGCGGCCTGCCCCGGCTGCGGCTCCTGCGCTGGTTTGTTTACAGCCAATTCCATGAACTGCCTTACCGAGGCTTTGGGCATGGGCCTGCCGGGCAACGGCACCATTCCAGCGGTCCACGCGGCCCGGATCCGCCTGGCCAAGGAAGCGGGTTGGCAGATCATGGAGGTTTTGCGCAAGGACCTCAAACCGCGGGACATTATGACTGCGGCCGCTTTCCATAACGCTTTAGCCGTGGATATGGCCTTGGGCGGTTCCAGTAATACGATCCTGCACCTGCCGGCTATTGCCCATGAGGCGAAAGTACCGCTCGATCTGGAGATGGCCGATCAGGTCAGTCAGCAGGTTCCCCATCTGTGTAAGTTAGCTCCCTCCGGGATTCATTTTATGGAAGACCTTGACGAAGCTGGGGGAGTATCCGCAGTGATGTCTGAACTCTTTAAGCATGGCCTGATCAAGGGTGAAGCCTTATCCGTCACTGGTAAGACTGCGGCGGAGAATATCGCCAATTGTAATATCACCCGGCCGGACGTGATCCGCTCGGTTGCTGACCCGTACAGTAAGAGCGGCGGTCTGGCGATCCTCAGGGGGAACCTGGCGGTCGACGGGGCGGTAGTTAAAAAGGCGGCGGTGGCAC
>CAYXHK010000113.1:0-7456 GCA_964464665.1 uncultured Syntrophomonadaceae bacterium | reverse complement strand
TTTATCACCTTCTGTCTAAACCCAAATAAATTCCGACCCGACCGCCCGTTTTGATCGCGTTCGAGGATCGTTTTGCACTTTGGACATTGCCATTCTCTAATCAATAAGTTAAGCCTTGTTGTCGTCCAGCGCAAGCCAAGTGGCCAAAATTCCGCATTTTAATTCTATAATGGCTGGATTCGAGATTAAATTTAATTGGCCGGACTATATATTGCCTGGATTCTATAATAAAAAGGCCGCTGGGTAAGCTGCTACCCTAACGGCCCTGTTTTCGCACTCTAATCGCCTACTTCTTCGGCGATATTACCACTTTCCGAAAGGGTTCATTCCCCTGACTAAAAGTAAACACCGAAGCATCATTCTGTAAAGCAGTGTGGATTACTCTTCTTTCATGAGGATTCATCGGCTCCAAAACAACATTTCTTTTGGTGCGGCGCACTTTTTCGGAAAGTCGCTCCGCTAAACGAATTAAAGTCTCTTCTCTTCTCCGACGATATTCCTCTACATCCAGAATTATTTTTACCCTTTTTTCCACCTGTCGGTTAACTACCAGATTTACCAGGTACTGCAGAGCATCCAAAGTATCCCCTCTGCGTCCGATTAGGATTCCCAGATCCTTCCCTTTAAAACTAACGTAATATTGATCTTCACTTTGGGCAAAATCCAGATCCGCTTCAATACCCATCGCGGCAAATACTTCGTCTAAAAAAGCGGAGATAACTTTTTCTGGACGTTTATTTTCTTTAACCCGGACTTTAGCGGCTCGGGATCCAATAATACCAAACAGGCCCTTATTGCCTTCTTCCAAGACCTCGATTTCCGCATCTTCTCGATTAATGCCTAACTCTGCCAGTGCGATCTCAACTGCTTCTTCAATAGTCTTGCCGGTTTTTTCAATTTCTTTTATCTCACCTGGCATTTTTTCTCCGGTCCCCCTTTTTTGTCTTCCTCACGGACTTGGATTCAGTTTTAGACTCCAACTTAATCTCTTTAGTATCTTTATTGCCAGCCTCGATTTCCGCTTTCGCTTTCGCCTTATTTGACTTGCGATTCACGTAAATTTGCTGCAGCGCCCCAATCACACTGAAGACCACCCAGTAAAGAGCCAGACCCGCCGGAAAAGTATAGGCTATATACCCGATAAATAACGGCATAAAGTATAACATATATTTTTGCATTTGGTCTCCGGTATTCGTGGTAGAGACCTTCTGCTGCCAAAAGGTACTGGCTGCCGTCAAAAGCGGTAAAATCATCGTACGGTCAGGCTGACTGAGATTCGCAATCCATAAAAATCCGGCATGGGATGGCTCTAAGTATTCCAGGTTTAACAAACCCTGATAAAACGCAATCAAAATCGGCATCTGTACTAACAAGGGGAAGCAGCCGGCTAAAGGATTAACTTTATGTTCCTTATAAAGCTCCATAACCGCTTTTTGAGCTTTCTCGGGTTGACCTTTGTATCTTTCCTGCAGTTCCTTAACCTTGGGTTGGATTTCCTGCATCCCTTTTACAGAGTTCATTTGCTTAGCGCTTAAAGGATAGAGCAGCATTTTTAACAAAACCGAAATCATGATGATCGCTAAGCCGTAGTTTCCGATCCCCAATTGTACAGTATAAGAGTAGAATAATTGAATAATTGAGGAAAACCCTTGCACAAAACTATGCCACAACCGTTCTTCCTGCTAACAATTCCTTTATTAAGGCTTTTAGCAGGACCCACCTCCTTTGGACTTGCTCCAAGTCAGCTTATCCGGTACTGGATCAAAACCATACGCACCCCAGGGATTACACCTTAATATTCGTCTAAAACTTAATGCCAAGCCGAAAATTAGACCATGTTTTTCAATGGCTTCCATGGCATATGTAGAACAACTCGGAATGAATCTGCAGCTAGGTGCGGTCCAAGATGAGATTAATAGCCGATAAAGCTTAATCAGATTAACTAGCGTCCTCTTTGGTATTTTCAATAACTGTGTCTTTCCGATTGGCGATTTGATCCCCCTCCCTGATAAATTTGGCCTTGCGGCAAACCTGTTCCATATCTTTTAGCAGGTCCCAATAATTAATCTTCTGGATGCCTCTTCTGGCGACAATCACCAAATCTAACTTTTTAACCAAAAATGGATCCAGTACCCGGCAAATCTCCCTGATTTGGCGGCGAATCCGATTCCGAACCACAGCGCCGCCAATTTTTTTGGATACAACTATGCCCCAGCGGCTCTGTTTACTTTCTCCGGTTAAATAATGAATAGTAATCCATTTGCCGCTTATCCAGCGGGCCCGGCTAAAAATTCTTTTATATTCACTATTTTTACGGATTTTTCGATCTTTATCCATTTTAATACGAACTTCCTTAGCCGCCCAATTGCCTTAAGAAAACAAAAGGCCACGAACCGCGGCCTTAGGCAGATAATCTTTTTCTTTCTTTTCTACGTCTGCGGGCCAATATATTTCTGCCGCCTGGGGTGCTCATTCTCGACAAAAACCCGTGCACTCTTTTATGCTTACGCCGTTTTGGCTGATAAGTCCGTTTCAAGTGGTCTCCACCTCCTCAAAAAAACAACTTCCTGGTATTTTCCAAAGCTAATTATATCTGAGCCTAATCCTGCTTGTCAACCAAAGATAACGCTATTGTTTATTGTTGATACTATATTGGGGATAAATAATTTACAATAAATATCCACTTCTGCCAACCTGTTGATAAACCATTCGAATTCTGCTATGATAATATCGATTTCATTAAAGCTAATAATTTAATCTACAACATAATTATACACATCTTGTGGATATTATGTGTATAACTTATAAAATTATCAGATTTTTATTCACAATTCATAAGCAGCCATAGGCTATTTTTTTTATCTGTAATCCACGGTCTTTCCACTGGATTTCCACAGTAAAACCGTTACCTTTCCCCAATATTTTTTGTCATTATTTTGGAGGTAAGAAACTATGTCAAGCCGATATCTGTCTCAACTCTGGGAACAAACCATCATCTTGGTACAAGAAGAATCTTCTCAACCCATCCTGAATAACTGGTTTAAATCAATCTATCCGATAAATTTTCAGGACGATGTACTTACCTTAAGTGTACCTAACACCTTTGCCAAAGACTGGATTGAAGATAGATATCTCCCCATCCTTTTGGAAAAAATAGAATTTTTACTCGGCCGAAAAATTAAACTGCGTCTAACTATCTCCAGCACGGAAAACAATGACTGGGCGCCCCATAGAAACGAAGAACTACCGATTACCTCTTTAAACCCGAAAAATGTTTTTGATACTTTTGTAGTAGGAAACAGCAACCGTTTTGCCCATGCCGCAGCCTTAGCGGTAGCAGAAGTGCCGGCAAAAGCCTACAATCCTTTGTTCATCTATGGCGGCGTTGGTTTGGGTAAAACCCACCTGATGCAAGCGATCGGGCACCAAATCTTAGCCCGTTTCGGCTCCCTGAAAGTGGTCTATGTGTCTTCCGAAACTTTTACGAACGACTTAATCAACGCGATCAAAGATGATAAAACCCCGGAATTTAGAGCAAAGTATCGGACGGCCGATGTCCTTCTAATTGACGATATTCAGTTTCTGAAGAATAAAGAAAGTACCCAGGAAGAGTTTTTCCATACCTTTAATACCTTACATCAAGCAGATAAACAACTGGTTATTTCCAGTGACCGTCCCCCGAAAGATATCCCGACCCTGGAAGACCGATTGCGTTCTCGCTTCGAATGGGGTCTGATTACTGATATTCAGCCGCCGGATTTAGAAACCCGAATTGCTATCTTACGGAAGAAGGCTCAGCTGGATGATTTAGAAATCCCGCACGAAGTAAATTTATACATGGCTACCCAGATTCAGGCTAATATCCGAGAACTGGAAGGTGCTTTAACCCGGGTAGTCGCTTACTCTAACTTCCATAATTTACCGATCACAGTTGATTTAGCGGCGCAATGCTTAAAAGATATTTTATCGCCCATCAAACCTAAGAGAATTGATATCCCATTAATCATGGAAACGGTGGCCAACTATTTTGGCATTCGCATTGATGACCTGAAATCGAAAAAACGCACCCGCGAATTATCCTACCCTCGCCATATTGCCATGTATTTAAGCCGCGAACTGACCGATCTGTCCCTGCCGAAAGTTGGCGAGGCCTTTGGCGGACGCGACCACACTACGGTTATTCACGGATGTGACAAAATTTCGACGGAATTAAAAAATGATCAAACCCTAAATTCAATCTTAACCGAACTTACCAACAGAATCCGTTCTGCTTAAACTGATTTGCCGCAGGTTGTCCACAACCCGACTAAGACAATTTTTGCTTATCGCGACAAGCAAAATAAGCCTTTTCAACATTTCAACAGGCCCTACTACTACTACGGCGGCCTGAAGACAAACTAAAACCAAAAAATAAAAAGGCGCATCGATTTTATCATTTTATATTTATTCCGGATATGCTTAAAATATGCTTAAAGCTTTTTCAATATCTTAACAAGGAGGTTACAGCCCAAACGGGTGAATCTATGAAAATAATTTGTCAAAAAGATAATTTGGTGCAGGGAGCCCTAACCGCTCAACGGTGTATTTCCTCCCGCGCTCCATTACCCGTGCTTAATGGGATCTTATTGATTGCTCAAGATAATTGCCTAACCTTCCAAGCCACAGATTTAGATCTGGCTATTGAATGCAGCTTACCCGCCGAGATAATCAATCCTGGTACTGTGGTCGTTCCAGCCCGGCCTTTTTCGGATCAAAGCATCACCTTAGAATATAATTCCGAATCCCGTTTATTAACCTTAACCTATGATTCGGCAGAGTTTAGCCTGAATACTTATAACCCGGATGAGTTTCCTAATCTGCCAGCCAAACCAGTTGCTTATCATTTAGAAATCCCGCAGCAATTACTAAAAAAAGTAATCTCCCAAGTCGCTTTTGCGGCTTCGGCTGATCCAATCCGACCTATTTTTACCGGAGTCTTAATGGAAATAGCCGAGGAACAGCTTTTATTTGTGGCAACCGACACGCACCGTTTAGCGAGACGGGTAGTCAGTGACTTAAAAATCTTAGAGATAAATCAACCTTTTAAAACAATTATTCCAGCTCGGGCTTTAATTGAATTAAACCGGCTGTTGATTGATGAAGATACTCCGGTGAAAATCACGGTTAACGATAATCACTTGGCTTTTTATACGGATGAATTTTATTTTTACACTAAACCGATCCAAGGAGTATACCCTGACCATCGAAAGGTGCTCCCGACCAATTTCCAAAATGAAATAAGCATTGAGATCAATAACCTGCTGCCCTCCATAGAACGAGCGGTTTTAATGGTGTCCACTAAAGACGGTACGAGTATTGTACATTTAACCGTTAATCCTACAGCCTTAACGATTAATTCTGCTTCTGCGGATTTAGGCGCGGTCCATGAGGAAATCCCTATAACCAATAATGGGGAGACCCTGAATATTTCATTTAACACTAAATACTTACTTGATAGTTTGAAAAATATGCCAAGCAAAATAATAAACCTTAAATTCAGCGGGCAGCTTAGTCCCTGTATTATTACGCCCATCAGTGAAGAAGATTATTTATACCTGCTACTGCCGGTCAGAAGTTGATTCCCTGCTAATAGTCCCTGCCAATAGGATAACCACTTAAGTTTATTTGCGGACCAATCATCTAAAATCTATTTTTTATGTAAAAAAAAGATTTTTAAGGTATACTTATTAAAGCAGTAAAATATGCCAATCCTATATTTCAACAGGGTAAAAAAATGTCCAGTTTCGGTAATTAGGAGGATCAGCCTTGACCCTTAAGAATCTGCGGCTGGTTAATTTTCGCAATTATACAGATTCAAAGATTGAATTCTCTCCAAATCTTAATATTCTGTGGGGGGACAATGCGCAGGGAAAAAGCAACCTCTTAGAAGCAATTTACTATTTAGGTCACGGACGATCTTATCGTTTAGTACCCGACGATCAGGTGCTGCAATGGGATCGTCATTCCTTTGTTATTCAAGCCGCTTTTTTGCAGGAAGAGCGGCAGGCTGGTTTAGAAATTATTTATTCGGCGGACCCGAGAAAAAAAAACATAAATTATAACGGTACGGCCTTAACCCGGTTAGATAAGCTGGGTCGGATTTTTCCGGTGGTCTTGTTTTCACCGGATGACCTGACTATGGTTAAAGGGGCGCCAAACTATCGTCGCCATTACCTTGATTCCTTGTTAAGCCGGATTTACCCTGATTATGCGGAGGCTTTTTATCGCTATCAGCGTCTCTTAAGCCAGCGCAACCACCTGTTAAAACAGCCGGATAACCTGAGTAACCGCAGCCTGCTGGAAACGATGGACCAAGAACTGAGCAAGCCGGGTGCCTTGATTTTAGCCTATCGGTTATGTTTTTTGCCCTCCCTGGGCCGCTGCTTGCGAAAGTATTTTGGAGAACTAGCCCAAGCGGAGACGGAACTAAGTATGCGGTACGCCTCATCGCTCACTGCTGCGCCAAATACCTTGACAGCCCTAAATGCAGCCGAGGACCCAAAACAAACCGTTTCAAAAGTTTACGATTCCTTGTGTTTAAATTTTCTTAAAGCGCTGTATAATCTAAGAACCGTGGACCGGCATAAAGGAGTTACAACGATCGGACCGCAGCGGGATGATTTAGTCTTTCGCCTAGAGGGCAAAAATCTGCGTCAATTCGGTTCCCAAGGCCAGCAGCGCAGTATGGTGCTTGCCCTTCGTTTAAGTGAATTAGAACTGATGCATCATTTTTTAAGGCAACAGCCGGTCCTGCTCCTCGATGATGTGTTTTCCGAATTAGACGCTAAACGATGTGCGGCGCTCTTAAACCTGTTTAACCTGGAAAGTCAGGTTTTTATAACCACTGCCAACAAAGAGTATCTGCCGGCCTCAGTAGCGGCGAAGGCGGTCTTTTATCAGGTTCGGGCTGGGTTTATTAGCTGAGATTGCTGGAAATAATATGCATAAGGAGGGATTTCATTTGTTGCATCTAGGCGGAAATACCGTGGTGCCAACCAAAGATTTGGTCGCTATTTTAAGTCTGGATACCGCTAAACCAGGCACAGCGACCCGCGAATTTTTACAGTTGGTTCACGATGAAGGATTTGTCCAGCGCATTGCCGAAATCGGCAAAGAGAAGTCTTTTGTAATTACCCGGGAACGAATTTATTTGTCCCCAATTTCCGCGATCACGCTGGCTAAAAGGGCAAGTGAATTTAAGTATACCCTCTCTGACGCAGAGGCGTAGTTCACCCCAATCCACTGCGGCATGGGGATCACGCCTTTGGTATACCCTCTCTGACGAAGAGGCGTAGTTCACCGTAGTTTCAACCATTGAAATATAGTAGATGTCATACCTTCACCGACGCAGAGACATAGTTTATCCCTTAAACTAAAAGATTCAACAGATGTCTGAATTGCAAACAGAGCTATATAT
>CAYXHK010000112.1:5950-7479 GCA_964464665.1 uncultured Syntrophomonadaceae bacterium | reverse complement strand
TTTTCAGGACGACCGCCTAGTAGGCCGGTTTAACGAGGAAGAAACTCAGGGAAAGCTATTCATTACCGGACCAGCCCGGGAAGGGATTATTCCCTTTGCTTTCGGGGCTCCCGAAAAGAACGCATCCTATTTGTACCGGGATGTAAAAAGTCGGATTACACCAGTGGTGAATGAGGACCGCAGTCTGCAGTTTGAGATTAGCCTTAAAGGCACCGGGGAACTGCTCGAACAGAATAATGCGGTCATAGATTTTAGCCGGGAAGACTTAAATGCCGCAGAAGAATTAATTAATCAGGAAGTGGAACGCCGCTGTCTGATGGCAATAGCCCGAGCCCAGGAGTTAAACACCGACGTATTTGGCTTTGGTGACAAACTCCACCGAACAGAGCCTGCGGTCTGGAAAGAAGTTCAGGAACAGTGGGGCGAAGTGTTTCCCACGCTGCCGGTCAGCGTAAAAGCGAACCTGAAAATCGGGTACACCGGGTTAAGCGATAACCCCATTCTTGTAGAGTAGGAAAGCTGGTACCTTATTTAAATAAAAATAATTAAAAACCTGGAAATAAGATCTTCCAGCTTGTTTGTTTTGATTCTGTGAATAATAAAAAAGCTAAAAGCTAAGGTAAATAAAAGAAAAAATAAGTTAAAGGCATAATAATGCTAAGGAAAAAAACAACTTAAAGGAAGGTGATGATAAGTGGCTAAAGCCGGTATGCGCCGACCCGATCCCGCTGATCCGAATAACCATGGAACCGAAAATCATCAGCAGCCAAACTTTCCAAAGAATGAGATGAGACCTGTACCAGAAATTCAAGGCAAGGCTAAACGCGGGTATAAAAAAGCGAACATTGAAGCGAACATAGAATAGGAGGTTTTTACATGCCAAAAGACAGCCAACCCGATAATAAGCAGACCCGAAAAGAGAAGAGCAAAGGCCAGATACCGCTGACCGCTGAGGGACAGAACCAAAATCCAAATCAGAAAAAGCAATCCGTAAAACCGGGAGATGTTTAATTGGCCATAATCTCCAGGATAATAACCCGGGATCTGGCCATAATAAGCACGCAAAGGTTTAACAATGAAAGTTGAGTTAACAAATGTTGAACCACTAATCGCTTCAGGTTCTGAAGCCTTGCTGGAACCAATACTGTAATCAGTGTGTGCAGTGTGTGTCAGTGTAAATGTCTATCCAAGAGATGGATGTAATGTTGACCATATGGACACAGGCAAGAAGTTTGAAATAACGAGTATGGAGGTTATATAGTTGTCAGACTTATTTCCTCAGAGACCGTTTGAGAAGTTCTTGCGATTGGTGGGTGTCCGAGGAGCTGGTGGTGCCCCGAAGGGGTGGCCCAAGCTGATCCGGGCTGTAATAAGGCAGAAGACCTGATAGCGTTTCTTTAGTCGGTTCACCGGCTTACTTCAACTAAGCATAGTTAGACTGCTTGCAAAAGAAGGAAGCAAGAGAATGCTCTTGCTTCCTTTCTCCGATTTGACATCAAAAAGGCGAAGTGTTAAGCTATCCCTAGTAA
>CAYXHK010000112.1:2247-5850 GCA_964464665.1 uncultured Syntrophomonadaceae bacterium | reverse complement strand
CTTCCTTTCTCCGATTTGACATCAAAAAGGCGAAGTGTTAAGCTATCCCTAGTAAACTAATATTATTAATGGGGTAAACTCACTTCATTAAGGGAAATAACCTCTTCTTAAAACTAGAAGAGGATTTTTTATAATCCGGAAAGCGGCTGCTTTTCAAGCTCCAGTGTCACGGTTCGGCGGGAAATTGATTTGTCCGCCGGGATCGAATTTTGAATTACCCTTATAACAAGGTGCGGCGCATGCGTATTATTTTACGCATTTAAATACTTTTTAAATAATTTCGTTAAGGCTGCCCGAACGGAAACCCTGCAGGTCGAGCGTAACGTAAGTAAATCCCAAGTTTTTAAGACCCGTGACTAACGATTCGCTTTGGGCTGGGTTTAGAAAAAGAGCAAACTGGGCCGGCAGCGCTTCGATTCGGGCAACCTGGCCGTGGTGCCGCAGCCGGCATTCGGTTAAACCGAGTGCGCGCAGCAATTCTTCTCCTTTAACCACCTGGACCAGGTTGGCTGCGGTGATGACCGTTCCGTAGGGAAAACGGGAGGCAAGGCAGGCATTGGCGGGTTGGTTCCAGTTGGGCAACCCCAAAGCCCGGGCTAAATCCCGGATCTCCGCTTTAGTGAAGCCGCATTCGAGCAAGGGACTGCGGATCCCCAGCTCGGACAGGGCTTTCATCCCCGGCCGGTAGTCTCCCTGGTCCGACTGGTTGGAACCGTCGACCACTGTGGAAAGGCCGCGTTTAACCGCTAATTCCTGCAGGAGTTGAAAGCGATTGAGTTTACAGTAGTAGCAGCGTTTCGGGGAGTTAGCCGCAATTTCGGGAATCGCCAGTTCCGACCGGTAAACAACCTGATGTTCTACTTGGCAAAGCTCAGCAATTTGCTCCGCTGTTTTTAATTCTTGCGGCGTGGAAAGTTCCGAATAGGCGGTAGCCGCTAAAATCTGATCGCGACCCAGACATTCGGCAGCCAGTTTAAGCAATACTGAACTGTCCACCCCGCCGGATAACGCGACCAAAACCCGATTATAACTCGCAAGTAAAGTTTGGAGCGCTTTAATTTTATCGGACCCCATGCGGGATTCCTCCTTAAGATTTGACTTTATGCCCGGTTTTTTATTTTGGTTTGGCTTTACCTAAACTTAAGCTTAAGCTAAGCTATAGCCAAATACAATGATTCGATAGGGGTAAAATTAATGGAGAACCGGGTTTGTTATTTAATGATAGTTTATTAAGCTAAAAAGTTGTTTAATCTAGATAGAAACTAGGGAGCGCAGGCGGCGGCTGACGGTTTCATTTTGCGCCAGGATAGGGAGGACTGATCAGTGAGCATCCGACAAAGCATTAAACACCTTAGACGCTATCATCAAATCGTTCACGTATTTATGCAGCATGGTCTAGGTTATTTAATTCAAAGGGCAGGCTTAGCGAAGCTGATTCCTTTATCCGGCCGCCACGCCTTTACGCCCTGCGAGCGGGAACCGGACTATTGTTTAGCGGGTAAGCTGCGGCTGGCGCTGATGGATCTGGGGCCAACCTTTGTTAAGCTGGGGCAGTTGGCCAGTACTCGGCCGGACCTGTTGCCGCCAGCCTATATAGAGGAATTGGAGCATTTACAGGATAAGGTTAAACCATTCCCGTACGCACAGGTAATCGAGCAGTTGGTCAAAGAAATTGGCCACCCGGACGAACTTTTCGCGGAGTTCAACCCGGAGCCGTTAGCTGCGGCTTCGATCGGGCAGGTACACGAGGCGCGGCTTAAGACCGGGGAAAAAGTGATTGTCAAGATTCAGCGCCCCAACATTGAAGCGCAGGTAGAAAATGATCTGGAGATTTTGCTGGGTCTGGCCAAATTGGTTGAAAACCGGGTGCCGGAAGCCCGACAGATCGGATTAGTGGCCATTATTGAGGATTTTGCCAAACTGCTCCGCCGAGAATTGGATTACGATCGGGAATCCCGCAATACCGAACGGGTGCGGCATAGTTTTGCGGAAGATGAGCGGATCGTGATTCCCCAGGTTTATTGGGATTACACTACTCCCCGGGTTTTAACCGAAGAATTTATTGAGGGGGTTAAATTCAGCAATATCCAGGAAATCGAGGCCAGAGGCTGGGACCGGCAAAAAATCTCCGCCATCGCCACGGAAGCCTTTTTAACCCAGATTATGATTCATGGCTTTTTCAATTCCGATCCCCACCCGGGCAATATGTTGATTATTGATCAAGAGCGAATTTCGTTTATTGATTTTGGCCAAGTAGGGCAGTTGACCCGTAAAAGACTGGAAAAAATCGGGGTTTTGCTCTGGAGCATCGGGAACAAAGATTTGGATGGAGCTTTGGCAGCGCTGCAGGACATGGGAATTGTGGGGGAGAACATCCCGATTGAGGATTTCCAGGCCGATCTGGCGGACTTGGTTGAACAGGTTTCAACGGGCAAGATTGGCAATATCAATCTGGAACAATTGCGGAGCGATGTATTTGATCTGGCCTTCCGCTATAATCTGCAAATGCCGTCTTACCTGACCGCCCTTATGAAGGCGCTGATCACGGTGGAGGGTGTGGGCAAGAAGCTGGACCCGACCTTTGATTTCATTGAAGTGGCGAAACCAATAGTAAAAAAAATGATGCGGAATCAGCTAAAACCGGACAACCTGTGGCAAATGGCACGCCGGAACTATTACTCCGATTTGCGTCCCTTAATTTCTTTCCCCAAAAACTTTAATCATTTGATAAAGACTACTGGGGAAGGAAAATTAAGTATGCAGATTCAAATAGGGTTCAACAGCGAGGCTAAAACAAAACTGACCCAGCTGGTCAACCGTTTGAGTGCCAGTTTGGTGATTGCCGGGGGGTTAATCGGTTCGGCCTTTATTTTAAGCAGTGAGGTTAACCCGTCCCTGCATTACGGCAATACCGTCATCGGTTTTTTTGGCTTTACTGTTTCGCTCCTGGGTCTTTTGGCCTTGCTTTCTTTTTTGCGCTCCAAGTAATCTAGCTTGGCTTAGGTTAAGCTAACTTTACCGAATTAATAAGCGAATTTAGGATGGATTGAATTTAGCTAAGTTTGACCAAATTAATGAAGCAAGGGGACGTTCTTTTTGCTTCCTTTTGCTTCGCTCCAATTACTAGAAGAGAATTGGGCATTAATACTCGGTAAACCCTATTTTAATTGGTGGTTGTGTCTTATAGGCATGGGTGGTTAGTAAGCGAATTAGATAAGCGAATATAATTACAAAAATTGAGGCTATATGCGCTATTTGGCAAGAGAAACGGGTGATATTAAAGCATGGAAAAAATCCAGATTAAAGTACAGGGGATGAATTGCGCCGCCTGTGCCGCCCGAATTGAGAAAGGGCTTAACCGGGTACCCGGGGTAAACCAGGCCCAGGTTAATCTGGCTACCGAACAGGCTTCGGTAGAGTACGACCCGGCCCTGGTTGACAGTTCAGGCTTGATTGAACAGATTCAAAAAATGGGTTATGCGGTGCCCAAGGAAAAGGTTGAGTTAAAGATTGAGGGGATGACTTGCGCCGCTTGTGCGGCCCGAGTGGAGAAAGGGCTGCACAAACTGGTTGGGGTCGAGCAGGCGAACGTAAACTTAGCCA
>CAYXHK010000112.1:0-2237 GCA_964464665.1 uncultured Syntrophomonadaceae bacterium | reverse complement strand
ACCGAAACCGCGACTGTCGAGTACTTGCCGGGGCGATTGGCGGTCGATGATTTGATTAAGGCGGTTTCCCGCATTGGTTATGGGGCCCGGCCGATGTCTGATTTGTCGGCGGCAGCCGAGGCTGCGGAGGATTCAACAGAACCTAAGCAAAAACTCAGGCGGTTGTTGTTTGCCGCGGTCCTCTCCCTTCCCTTTTTACTGATGATGCTGGGTGAGTTTCTTGGCTTGACCCTGCCCAGCTGGTTAACCTCTTTTACCACCCAATTCTTATTGGCGACGCCGGTGCAGTTTATCGCCGGCTGGCCCTTTTACCGGGGGGCCTTTGCCTCGCTGCGCAGCGGCAGCGCCAATATGGACGTGTTAGTCGCGTTGGGAACCAGCACTGCTTACTTCTACAGTCTGGGAGCGGCTTATTTCACTCCGCACACGCACCTTTATTTTGAAGTGAGCGCCATGCTGATCACTCTGATCTTATTGGGCAAGTACCTGGAGGCCTTGGCTAAAGGCCGGACTTCAGAAGCCATTCGGAAGCTGATGGGTCTGCAGCCCAAAACGGCTCGGGTAATTCGTGCCGGGCAGGAGATAGAGCTGCCAACCCTGGAATTATTGGTCGGAGACTTAGTGCTCGTGCGGCCGGGGGAACGTATCCCGGTTGACGGTCGGGTAGAGGAAGGTTATTCGACGGTAGATGAATCGATGCTGACCGGTGAGAGCATACCGGTCGACAAACAGGCGGGGGATCTGGTGACCGGCGCTACGGTCAATAAGTTTGGCGTGCTGAAGGTAACCGCAACCCGCGTGGGACGCGATACCGTACTGGCCCAGATCATCCGGGTAGTGCAGGAGGCACAGGGCTCCAAGGCGCCAATTCAAAGACTGGCTGACCAGGTTGCCGGCTATTTTGTGCCGGTGGTCGTTGTGATCGCCGTAGTAACCTTTGGGATTTGGTACTGGGCGGCAGATCCGGGCAACTTTTCAAGGGGTTTGATCAGCGCAACGGCGGTTTTGGTAATTGCCTGCCCGTGCGCTATGGGTTTAGCTACACCGACCTCCATCATGGTCGGAACCGGTCGGGGAGCGGAAAACGGAATTTTGATTCGGGGCGGGGAGCACCTGGAGCGAACCCACCGGGTGGATACGATCGTCCTGGATAAAACCGGGACGATTACGAAAGGCGAACCGGCCCTGACTGAGGCTATCGCCGTGGGGCCATATGCCGGTGAGGAACTAAAGCTTTTAGGCTGGGCCGCCCAGGTAGAGAAACCGTCTGAACACCCGGTAGCCCAAGCCATTGTGCAAGGCGCCTTAGAAAAAATCCCGGCGATCGTTTTCGCTGAACCCGCCGAATTTCAGGCTGTGCCAGGCAAAGGCGTAAGCTCCCGCCTTGAGGGCGCAAAAGTTTTACTGGGAACCCGGCTTTTTTTACAGGAACAGGGGATTAACCTGGAAACGGTCCAGACGGTGCTGGAACGACTGGAGGCAGCCGGGCAGACCACGGTCTTGATGTCCGTGGACGAGACAGTTGCCGCAGTATTCGGAGTGGCTGACACGGTAAAGGAACACTCTGCCGAGGCCATCCAGGAACTGAAGGGCATGGGGATTGAGGTCTGGATGATCACCGGGGATAATCACCGGACCGCCGCGGCCATTGCTCAAGAAGTAGGGATTGACCACGTATTGGCCGAGGTGCTGCCTGAGGACAAAGCGCGTGAGGTGCAAAAATTGCGGGAGCAGGGCCGCACGGTGGCGATGGTCGGGGACGGCATAAACGATGCGCCGGCTTTGGCTACCGCGGATGTAGGGATCGCCATGGGCACCGGTACGGATGTGGCCATGGAAGCAGCGGATATTACTCTAATGCGGGGAGATCTGCGCGCGATTGCGCTGGCGCTTAGACTGAGTAAGGCCACGATGCGCAATATCAAGCAGAATTTATTCTGGGCGTTTATATACAACCTGGTAGGCATCCCGGTAGCAGCCGCGGGTCTTTTAAGCCCGGTTATCGCCGGAGGTGCCATGGCTTTAAGCTCCGTTTCGGTAGTGAGCAACGCCCTGCGGCTCAAACGGGTGAAGCTGGGTTGAGGAAACACCCGTAAGCCACCAAAATGCTATAACGAGACAACAATTCTGCTTAAAACGATAGAAAAATATAATAAATCCACATACGATACACTTTAATAATATGGGGAATTAATTAGCCTGGAAGGAAAACTGCAACTACTACGAAAAACCATAGA
>CAYXHK010000111.1:0-7489 GCA_964464665.1 uncultured Syntrophomonadaceae bacterium | reverse complement strand
GGCTGAGCAAGAACTATCCAGCAAAACAAGCTGGTAGAATTAGCTGGTAAAACTGGCTCGAGAATTCGCTAAGGGGGAAACTGAACGGCAGAAATCAATTTTCATGAGTAAGTTAGTGAGTATCGGCAATAGGCAGTTCTCACCGCTTCGGTGCGTCGGGCTGGTTATGTTTGGAGGGAGGCGTCAGACGATGGCTCAAGGGCGAGGGAAGGTTAAAAATATTTATCCAGGGGGAAACACGGCGCAGGGTTTTTATTCGTTATACGATTCGGCGCTGCAAAACCTGCGGCGGCTATTTATTTTGAAGGGAGGTCCAGGTACTGGCAAGTCCACCCTGATTAGGCAAGTGGGTTTGGCCATGGTGGATCGGGGGTACGACATTGAATTTTTGCATTGCTCCTCAGATAATCGTTCGTTAGACGGCGTTATCATCCCGGCGGCCGGGATTGGAGTGGTGGACGGCACGGCTCCTCATATCGTGGATCCCAAATTTCCCGGTGCAGTCGACGAAATCGTTAATCTTGGCGAGTGCTGGAATGACGAACATTTGCGGGAGAACCGCGACAGTATCGTGGAGTATACTACGAGTATCAGCGGGCATTTTGGCCAGGCTTATACTTTGTTGAAAGAAGCCCGGGGAATCGAAGCGTCGTGGGAAGCGATAATCAGCCAGGCGATGGATTTTGCGCGGATTGATCAAAAAACTGAAGAACTGCTGGGTGAAATATTTACTCGTCCGCCGCGGGTCCGGCACCTTTTCGCCGGAGCCTTGACCCCAGAAGGAAGCGCGAACTTCATTGAAAACCTGACTGAGGATTGTGAGCGCCGCTATATTTTGCGGGGGGATCCCGGGAGCGGAAAGTCCACCCTGATCGCGAAGGCAGCTCAGGAGGCGGTGAAGAAAGGGTTTAGTATTGAGCTTTTCCACTGCGCTTTTGACCCGAGCAGTGTGGATATGGTGGTGATTCCCTATCTGAGAACCGCGATTTTGGACGGGAGTCCGCCGCATTTGATTGAGCCTCACCGGCCCGGGGATCGGGTGATTAACTTAATGGAGTTTGCCGATAAAGCCGTTTTGGAGCAGCAGCAAGCGGCATTGGCGGAGAAGCAGCGGCAATTTGGGGAAGCCGTACAGGCGGCAGTGGTCGAAATTGCCGAAGCCAAGAGGCTGCACGATCAACTGGAGACTTTCTATATTGAGGCCATGGATTTTGACGAATTGGACGCGGTTCGGGAGCGGGTGATCAATAAGGTTTTGCATCTGGCGTCTATAAAATAATTATTAAGCTCAGTTAACAGCTTCACCAATGAATTAAAAGGGATCAATTTTAAGGTAAAAATTTTCAAAGTCTACTCTAAAAACTCTGTCAATTGTCAGCGAAAATGTCACCCCTAAAAGGTGTTAACTAGTCAGCGAAAATGTCCCCCCTCTTTATCAAAAAGAAAAAACATAGAAGGTAATAGTAGGCGGCCTGCTCTTAAAACTCTTGCTCCAAAACTCAAAAAGGCTACTTGAAAAACCAGAAAGCCTTCTAAACCGAAAAACATTGTAAATCGGAAAGTTCTCTAAACCGAAAAGCCTTGTAAACTGAAAAACCTTGTAAAAATGATTAAGCCCAGTGCGCGGCACTGGGCTTAATGGCGTGGTTCCCGTTCGTTATTTTATCAGTTGAAGGAGGGGCGACGCGGCTGAGATTACTCGGGGATACGATGATTGTTCGATGACTTTGGCCTGTAAAAGATATTTTTCAGTTAAGATACTGGGATACTGAGGTACGGATGATTATTTAAACTATTGTTATTGTTAATCCGGGATACAGATGATCTGGCCTACGCGTAAAAAGTTCGGATCGGTAATGAGGGGATTGGCGTCTAAAATATCATTTGCCGATACATTAAACCGGCGGGCAATACTAAACAAGGTATCTCCGACTCTAATGGTATATAATCGACCACCGGGGCAAGGTATCGGCGTCGTAGTCGGCGCTGGAACTGGTATACAGATCACCTGACCAACCCTTATGGGGCGTACAAGACCTGGATTTGCGTCCAGAATATCATCTACCGTTGTATTAAACCGATTGGCGAGGTTAAACAGATTGTCACCGGCCCTGACGGTATACAATTGACCACCGGGGCAGGGTATCGGCGTTGGAGTCGTGGTTGGCGCAGGAACCGGTATGCAGATTACTTGACCGACCCTTATGGGGCGCACCAGACCCGGATTGGCGTCCAGAATATCTTGTACCGTTGTATTAAACCGGTTGGCGAGGTTAAGCAAGGTATCTCCAGCCCTAACGGTATACAATTGACCACCTGGGCACGGAATTGGCGTCGTGGTTGGCGCCGGGACCGGGATGCAGATTACCTGACCGACCCTTAAGTTATTGGGATTAATGCCCGGGTTCGCCCGGCGCAGAGCAGCTACGGTTGTACCAAAATCTTCGGCAATACTGAATAAGGTATCTCCGCTCCTGATCCGATACAATTGACCACCCGGGCAGGGTACCGGCGTCGTGGTTGGCGCGGGGACCGGTATGCAGATGATCTGACCGACCCTTAAACTATTGGGATCAATGCCTGGATTTGCTCGCCGCAGAGCAGCTACGGTTGTATTGAACCGGCTGGCTATGGCAAACAAGGTATCGCCGCTCCTAATGGTGTATAATTGGCCACCTGGGCAGGGTATCGGAGTCGGCGTTGGGGTAGGGGTCGGCCTTGGAGCCGGTACGCAAATCACTTGACCAATTGCTAACCGGTTGGGGTCAACGCCCGGATTTGCCGCAATCAAAGCGTCGACAACAATGCCATACCGCTGGGCAATTGCGTAGTATGTGTCGCCAGACCTGATGGCATACAGGAAACCGCCCGGACAATTGCCAATGGGTGGCGCGGGAATACAAATTATTTGACCTATTTGCAGATCGTTGGGATCAACCCCGGGATTGGCGACAACTATGGCATTAACCGTAATGTTGAATCTACGGGCTAAACCGTAAAAAGAATCACCCGGAATGATCGTGTAAAGGGTTCCGCCGCGACATGCGGGAACTTGATAAAGGTCGAAGTTTTCAGGCATATATATACACATCCTTTTTATAGGCTATATTCAATAATATGTTCCGTAAGGTCAAATTGCTCTATTAATAGTAATAAATGTTTTGTCGAGGCAAAATGCTCTATTAATAGTAATAAAATGCAAGGCAGTTAAGCATAGATAGCCAGTGACTTCGTCTTCCAGACGTCGCCGGTTTACTTTAGAGGTGCTAGTATTGTATAGTTTATTTGGGGTTGGCAATGGGGTTTAAATTGGATTAATAATAAAATTTAAGCGATTAGCTTGTTTAAAATTTTAGACTTTTAGTAGATGTAAAAAATGTAAGAGGCCGCAGAGTCGGGCTGCGGCAGCCGTAAGCTGGATCAAGCTGGATAACTAAGTGTAAGGGTGGTGAGTATCAGTGGATAATGATAATAACGGTCAGGCCGGCGGTTTTCAAATTAAGGCCGACGGTTCACAATTAAATCAGATTAAGACCAACGGTTTTCAAATTAAATCAGAATACGTGCCCCAAGGCGACCAGCCCCAGGCGATCGAAAAGCTGGCGGACGGGGTAAAACAGGGTCTGCGCCATCAAACCCTGCTCGGGGTGACCGGTTCGGGGAAAACTTATACCATGGCCCAAGTCATTCAAAAGGTGCAGAAACCGACCCTGGTGATTGCCCACAATAAAACCCTGGCCGGACAGCTCTGCGCCGAGTTTAAGGAGTTTTTCCCGGACAACGCGGTCGAATACTTTGTCAGCTACTACGATTATTATCAGCCGGAGGCGTATGTGCCGTCTTCGGATACTTTTATTGAAAAAGATTCTTCCATTAATGATGAGATCGATAAACTGCGGCACTCCGCCACGGCCGCCTTGTTGGAGCGGCGCGACGTGATCATTGTGGCCAGCGTTTCCTGCATTTACGGGTTGGGCTCCCCGGAAGACTACCTGTATATGATGGTTTCTTTGCGGGAGGGCATGACTATCGACCGGCAGGATATCCTGCGTCAGCTGGTGAAAAACCAGTACGTGCGCAACGACGTGAATTTTACGCGCGGCACTTTTCGGGTGCGGGGCGATGTGATCGAGATCTTCCCGGTTTCTTTCGGTGAAAAAGCGATTCGGGTGGAAATGTTCGGGGATGAGATTGAACGCATCCTGGAGTTTGATAATCTGACCGGTGAGATCCTGGCGCAGCGCCGGCATGTGGCGATTTTTCCGGCTAGTCACTACGTGACCACCCCAGAAAAAATGGAGGCAGCGCTGCAGTCGATCGAGGCGGAATTAGAGGTGCGGCTGGCGGAACTGCAGCAGCAGAACAAGCTGCTCGAGGTGCAGCGGCTGGAGCAGCGCACCCGCTTTGATCTGGAAATGCTACGGGAGATCGGTTTCTGTACCGGGATCGAAAACTATTCGCGGCATTTGACCGGCCGCAACGCCGGGGAACCGCCGTTTACGCTAATTGATTTTTTCCCGGACGACTTTTTGCTGTTCGTGGATGAGTCGCATATGACCCTGCCGCAGGTGCGGGGCATGTACGAGGGCGACTTTTCCCGCAAAACGACCTTGGTGGACTACGGTTTTCGGCTGCCCTCCGCTTTGGACAATCGGCCGCTGCGGTTTCCCGAGTTTGAAAAAAAGATTAAGCGGGCTGTATACGTCAGTGCCACACCGGGGCCGTATGAACTGGAGCACAGCCAAAAGGTGGTGGAACAGGTGATCCGGCCGACCGGTCTGGTCGACCCCGAGGTTGTGGTGCGCCCGGTGAAGGGGCAGATCGACGATTTGGTGGAAGAAATACGGCAGCGGGTAGCCCGGCAGGAGCGGGTGCTCGTAACCACCCTGACCAAGAAAATGGCGGAGGATTTGACCACTTATCTGGAGGATTTGGATTTAAAGGTGCGTTATTTGCACTCGGATATTGATACCCTGGAACGGATGATCATTCTGCGGGATTTGCGGCTGGGGGTTTTTGACGTGCTGGTGGGGATCAATCTGCTGCGGGAGGGACTGGACCTGCCCGAGGTTTCCCTGGTGGCGATCCTCGATGCCGACAAGGAGGGGTTCCTGCGTTCGGGCCGGGCGTTGATTCAGACGATCGGTCGGGCAGCGCGGCACGTGGAGGGCAAGGTGCTGATGTACGCGGACACCATCACTCGTTCCATGCAGCAAGCTCTGGATGAAACGAATCGCCGGCGCAAACTGCAGCTCGAGCATAACGCGCGGATGGGCATTACGCCGATGTCAATCAGCAAGTCGGTGCGGGATGTGATGGAGGTTACCCGGGGTGCCGAGGAAGCGGATGGTCAGCCGGCTTCGGCCTTGGATCGGGTAAGCGAAAGCAAGGCTGGTTACTTGTCCATGGTCTCGCGTAAAGATCTGGAGGAATTGCCGCTTACGCAGCGTCCGCAGTTCATTAAGGATCTGGAGCAGGAAATGCAGGCGGCCGCAAAGCGTTTGGAATTTGAACAAGCCGCCCAGCTGCGCGACGTCATTATCGAGTTGAAGGGGATTTGGGGTAAGATGGCTCCTCCCGGCGGCTCAGGCGCGTTTAAGGCGGGTGAGCCCGGTAAAAAAGCGGGTAAAACTTCGGCAGGGGTTAAAGGCAGCGGCCGGGGGGCTGATGTTGGTGTTGGCGCAGACGCAAGTGTTGGGATAGGGGCAGGCGCTAAAGGCAGTGGCCGCAGAAAACGCCCGGATAAGCGGGCAGGGAAACAGTGACCTACTCTCTCCATTGAAATAGGGAAATTCTTCGGCGAGTATCCTAAAGCTAAAACGCGCGGAAGAAGCATTTAGAAAAATGTGATTAACCTGGAATAGACCGAATTTTTCTATCTCCTGCTCATAATGAACGAAGCATTAATTCGACACAATTGAGGTGAGGACAGTTCCCTTGGTAGTTCGACATAATTGGGGTGAGAACTGTTCCCTCGGCAGTTCAACACAATTGAGGTGAGAACTACCCCCTCGGCAGATCGACAAGATTCGGGCGGGACAGTCCCCCCCAAAAAAATAAGACCGCGGTATCGGCGGCCGTTTGAGCCGAGGAACCGCGGTTTTTGCTTGACTAGGGAAGGAGCGGATCGGCAATTTGCTGCAATTCAAGAAGGGACAGTCCCCACAAAAGCTATTGACACTTAATAGGGTAGTTAGATAAAATCAGAAAGTAGGCCTATTTAGCCGAATAAGCCTGATAATCCGAAGTATTTGTGATTTAATTTACTATCTCTAGTATATACAGTTAAAACTGGCTTTGTCAACTAGTAACCAAAGGTACAAGCAAAAATTTGCATATAATTTTTTAAACAACCCAAAATTTTCATCCATATTCTCTAAACATCTGTGTTGGCATTTATCTTGTATTTAATTAGGAGGTGTGTATAACGGTGGTGGCATTTCGTTTACCCAGAGCAGACTTAGAAAGATTCCGCGCCCAATTAGCCAGCCATTATAAGGTTCTCGGCCCGGTGGCTAAAGGAAAAGACGTGGTTTTCACGGAAATTCAAAACGCGGCGGAGCTGATCCTAACCAGCACTCAATCAATTCTACCCCCCAAGAAGTATTTTCGCCCCCCGACTGAGAAGCTTTTTACTTTTAAGGAACGGCAAGTGGCGGAAATGGCTGAGGCTTCTTCGGAGCAGCGTTTAATTTTTGGCATTCATCCTTGTGATGTCAATGGTATGCAGATCTTGGACCGGGTCTTTGGAGACACTTATCCCGACCCGTACTACCAACAGCAGCGAAAAAATACCCTGATCGTGGCGCAGAATTGCACGAAACCGTGCGCGAACGGTTTTTGCACTACATTCAATACCGGACCGGGCGCAACAGCCGGGTTTGATCTGGCCCTGACTGACCTAGGCGACGGTTTCCTGGTCGAAGTCGGCAGCGAGGTCGGCCATCAGCTGGCCCAGACCGCCGGTCTGGCTGAAGCGACGGAAGCGGATGAGCAGCAGGCGGCCCAATTGATCAGCGATTGCGCAGCGGCGATGCAGGCACGTAAAATGGCTCCAGCCGATATCCCGGCCTTCATGCTGGAGCGGGTTGATCATCCGCATTGGCAGGAACTCAAAGAACGGTGTTTGGCCTGCGGCAGCTGCACTAACGTTTGTCCCACCTGTTTCTGTTTTGACGTAAAAGACGAGGTCGATCTATCCTTAACGGACGGCGACCGGGAACGGACCTGGGATTCTTGTCAGTACTACAAGTTTTCCCGGGTAGCCCTGGACCATATCTTTCGACCCGACCGGGCGGCACGGGTGAAACAGCGGCTGTTCCATAAATTGGCTTATTATCAACAACAGTTTGAAACTAACGGCTGTGTCGGCTGTGGCCGCTGCGTCGATACCTGTATCGTGGGGATCGACCCGGTGGAAGTCGTGGCGGCGCTGCACGAAGGGCCGGCTGGGCAGCCAGCGCAGCAGTATAAGGCTACCCGCAAGGGC
>CAYXHK010000110.1:314-7602 GCA_964464665.1 uncultured Syntrophomonadaceae bacterium | reverse complement strand
CACAACCACCAATGAAAATAAGATTTACCAAGCATTAAGGGTTTATTTTCGTACTAACCACCCATGCCTAGTAATTGAAGCGAAGCAAAAGGAAGCAAAAAGAACGTCCCCTTGCTTCACCCTTGCTTCATAATTTCTGCGCTAAAGCAGCTGATTAACTAATCTACTGCGGCAGGCAGCATTTACCTTCATGCATAACCGCCGAATCGGGAATAATACCGGTCAATGGCCGGGGCAGATACCGAGAACGGAAAATGAATGGAGGAAAGCAAGTTTGAAGCTTAGCCAGCGTATATTGATGATCCTTAGTCTGGTTTGTCTCTGGGCAACTGTAATCATCCCCGTTCCGGCAGTGGTTGGGGCCGGCTTTGAATGTGCAGACATTGCAGATGAGGCTGCAGCCCATCTGAGAGTATCCTTAGAAAACCCGCCAATCAAAGACGCACAGATCCAGGGGCTGCAGATTCGGTTGCGGGAACTCGGTTATTATCAGGGGCCGGACGACGGAGTATACGACCGGGAAATGGCGGCGGCGGTTATTGCCTTCCAAAAAGATCAGGAATTAACCAGCGACGGATTGCTCGGTCAAAAAACGTGGCAGGCTTTAGCCGATACTTATACCCGCGAAGTAACCAATACCAACGAGAACCCGTCCGGGCCGGTTACTCTCCAGGTGGACATCCCGAGCCGAACTTTAACCGTATTTTCCGACGGGGCAGCCTTTAGGGTCTTTCCGGTAGCAGTGGGCAAAACAACAACCCCCAGTCCGGTTGGAGAATGGAAGATTATTAATAAGGGCGCGCATTGGGGGACTGGTTTTGGTACCCGGTGGCTGGGCTTAAACGTGCCTTGGGGCATTTATGGCATCCACGGGACTAACAAACCTTGGTCCATAGGCACCAAAGCTTCGCATGGCTGTATCCGCATGCGCAATCAGGATGTTGAACTGTTGTATAAATGGGTAACCACCGGTACGGAAGTTAAGCTGACCGGACCCCTTCCCCGGAAGGGAAATCCGCCAAAACTCCAAAAAGGGCAGGCGAACCAAGACGTAGTCTCGCTGCAGTTTTTGCTCCAGCAAGCTGGACTTTATACCAACCCGGCAGATGGACGGTTCGGCGAACAGACAGAACAGGCAGTACTAAGGTTTCAAGCGATAGAGGGACTGCCGGAGGATGGGATTGTAAATGCGGAAGTTTGGAAAGCTTTGTGGGAATTCGTAAATCAGCAGTCAGAGACGAACGAATCTGACTGAGGTTTAAACGGGTCCCGATTTACGATGCCGGGCGGCCTGCCAATTAGCAGGATTTAAATTGGGGCTGTCGAAATATACAATAATGCCTGATGCTAATGGTTAAAGCTAAGATTAACTTGTATTCTTTGATAATTGGGATAAGGGGTGGGTTGGTTGGCTTGGATGGAAGAAATTCGCATTGCCAGCGACGGGGCCTGGTATTTTAATGGCGGAAAGATGTTTCGGATGGAAATCGTCAGTCTGCTGGCCTCGCACCTGCAGCTGAAAGACGAGCAATATTTCATTTGCTGGCGGGGTCAAGAAGTTGCCGTAGTGGTAGAGGATGTCCCTTACGTAATCACCGGGGTTTCGGTTGATGCGAACGGTTTTAAAGCCCGGCTGGCGGATGATCGGGAGATGATCCTGCCGGAAAGACCGATTGTCTGGCAAAATGAAGTTCCCTATATCAGTCTGTTCTCTGATTCGGGGGTAGATACGAAGCTTTCCCGGGCGGCCTTTTGGCAAATTACTCCCTACCTGAAAGAAGAGGACGGGCAGCAGTGGATCCGCTGCCCGCAGCCGGGTGAAGCCAATTAATCATTTTATTTTTTTGTATTATTTACCTTTTGCTGTGCTTAATCAGTCGTTAACTAAAAATAAAACCAACTATTTGCTGTAATTAAATTTTAACTGATTTTTATTCTTTGGGAAGCGGGGTCCAGCGCTCAGCGTCACGGACCCGGTATTTGTCCAGGACGTCGGTAAACGCTTTTTCCAGATCAATTCCCAGTGAATTGGCAAAACAACCCAAGACAAACAGGATATCCCCTATTTCTAAGGCAATGCTGCCTGGGGGTTCATCCGGCTTTTTGGGTTTTTCCCCGTAAACGTGGTTGATTTCCCGGGCTAACTCCCCGACTTCTTCAGTTAATTTGGTCATCTGCGCCAGTGGATGCCAGTAACCTTCTGCAAACTGACTTACCCATTGATCTACTTGTTGTTGCAGTTCACGCAGTTCCATCCTGGTTGATCAACCTCCTAGATATACTCACTAGATGTAATCAGGATCGTTGTCCTGAAATTTCGATTCATCCAGGGTTAAAGCGTAGTCCAACAGTTTAAGCATCTTTGCTTTATCTTCGGGGAGTTTTCCGTTTAAGTTGACCAGGTTGGACATATGATCGCTTAAGAATAAACCGGTGGTATTTAGGCTTTCCAGGATCAGGCGGGTTTCCCGAAGCATCTGGTGCGGCCCCGGCAGTTCAAAAGTGCCCTGGAGGTATTCTTGACCCAGGGGAGTCCGACGGGCCGGGATAAAGGTCCGTAAGCGGATAAAATCCGGATCGATCGCGTTCAGTACCCGGGCACTGCCGAGCGCATGCTGCTCGGAAAGGGATACACCGCCGATTCCAATAATCAGGTACTCGCTAAGCTCAATTCCCGCTTCTTTGACCCGCCGGCCGGCGTCAATGGTTTGCTGAGCGGTGGCGCCTTTTTTGATGCGCCGCAGCACTTCGTCATCCCCGGATTCCATACCCGAATGAATACGGTCTAGACCGGCTTCTTTAAGAATTTTGAAATCCTCGGGAGATTTTTTCAAAATGTATTGGGCCGAGCCGTAGACGGTGATTCTTTGTAAATGGGGAAACTGTTCCCGGGCATAGTTGAAAATCTCAGCCAGATCTTTAGTTTTCATGATTATCGTATTGCCATCGGGGAAAAAGAGCGTTTGCACGTAAGGGCCATAGGTTTCTCGGGCTATATCCAGGTCTTCCTTTATTTCCGCTACCGGTCGGACGCGAAACTGTTTCTTTTTATAGAGGCCGCAAAAGGTACACTTATTATGGGGACAGCCTACCGTGGCCTGAATCAGGAGACTGCCCGCTTCACTAGGTGGTCGATAAATAGTTCCCTCATAACGCATTATGTGCAATCGCCTCCTTCTTATGAATTAAAATTATGCCAAAAAGGGTGAAACTGGCCGGGCTGCTTAAGCCGGCCGGTCCGGCGGGTTATCTTAAAAATTATTATAGCATTAATTCAGTTACAGCGGGTTAAACAATAGGATTAAGGCAAATCTTTGCCGCTTAATTGGGGTGAGAAATATTTTAAGGATGGGATGTGGTTTTAGGTGGAGAAATATTATATGAATAAAGAAAATGCCTTGTTATTAGTCGTTGATATTCAGGAAAAATTGTTTCCAGCCATGGCTAATCAAGAACGACTGCTTAGGCAGACCAATCTGCTGCTGCAGGTGGCCCGGGTTTTAGAACTGCCGGTGGTAGTAACCGAGCAAAACCCAAAAGGCCTGGGACCGACCATTGATTCCCTGGAAATGGAAGGCCTGCCGGTAGAAACAGTAACCAAGATGACCTTCAGCGCGGCCGTGCCGGACCTGTTAGCAGTATTGGCAAAGCACCAAAGGAAGCAGATAATCGTAGTCGGTATTGAAACCCACGTCTGCGTGCTCCAAACCGTCAGAGACCTGCAAAGGGAGGGTTATCAGTGCTACTTAGTCAGCGATGCGGCAGACTCCCGAACTGAGTTGAATTACCGCGCCGCCCTGGATTTGATGCGGGAAATGGGGGCGGTTATCACCAGTGCGGAGATTGTAACCTTTGATCTGTTAGTCAGGGGAGGCACCCCTGAATTTAAGCAGATCTTGACTAAGGTGAAATAAATATTTTAAATGAGCATAAAATCGTGAATAGTGAGACAATTTTCACAAACAATGAAGGATATTGGCATGGAAATGTCGAAGCTGTAAAGAATAAGCATAATTAAATCATCATCCGGATTTAATCGGTCTATTATTGTAATGCTACATTGTGCAGGGGGGTAGGCGAAAATGAAACCATACCACCGATTAGCCAGACACTATGGGAATGAAACCCTTTTTGAAATGGTCGAGATGTCGATTATCTCGACTTTATGGGGAGACCCTTTGCATATCCATGCCGAAGGACTGCGGGGAACTGGGAAAACCACCATCATGCGGGCAGCCAAGAGTGTATTGCCCCCGATTGAGCGGATTAAAGACTGTTTATATAACTGCGATCCGAAAAATCCGCACTGTCCGGAACACGCGGGCATGAGCGCCGAAAAACTGGCGGAAATCGGGACGGAGTGGATTCCCATGCCGTATTTGGAGATTTCCCATTCCGCTAAAATTGGTACCGTAGTTGGCAGTATTGATCTGGCAAAAATTACGGATCCCACTAATCCTACTGCTGCCATCCTGCCGGGGGTAGTGCCCCAGGCGCACCGGGGCATCATTTTTGTAGACGAAATAAACCGTTTGGCGGATACCTCCCCAGAAATTACGGATGTCCTGTTGGATGTTATGGGTACTAAGCCAGGCCGGATTCAAATCGAAGAAGCGGGAATTCCTCTGGTGCAGATCCCGGTGCAAGTTTCGGTTTGGGCCGCTTCCAACCCGGATGAAGAACCGGGCCCCCTGGAAGAAATTCGTCGGCAGTTATCGGACCGTTTTGATTTGGTGCTCTATATGGGCCGGCCCAGCAGTTTGGAAACCGTCACCGACATTCTGCTGCAAAGCGAATTGGGCCGTCTGGGACAGGTCGGGATGTCCCAGGATACCTCGGGAGAAGATCAAAAGATTGCCAAGCAATTTGAAAAGCTGGCTGACGATTATCGGGGCATGCAGGTGCCGGACTTTTTACGCAACTTTATTGCCCGGATTTATTTGAAATACCATATCGAGAGTCTGCG
The DNA here is from genome assembly GCA_964464665.1 of uncultured Syntrophomonadaceae bacterium. Classification (GTDB taxonomy): domain Bacteria; phylum Bacillota; class Ch66; order Ch66; family Ch109; genus CAYXHK01. The sequence continues at coordinate 2,636 of CAYXHK010000110.1, read as the reverse complement.
GGCGATTGAGGGGATCCAACAGGCCGCGGTTTTGCAGGCGGTGCTGCGGAATCGGAAACAAGTGCTGGTCAGCGACATTGTCAAGGTTATTCCTTTGGCTTTAAAACATCGAACCGAAGTTGATACCTTGACTAAGATTATGAATAACCTGGATAAGGGCGATGATGGCGGGATGCTGGAAGCGTCGCGCCGGGATGCCGGTAGTTCCGGGTCCGGAGACCGGGGAGGCAAAGGCGGTCTAAAGTCCATCTTTGGCAGTAAAGAACCCAAGAACCCGGAGCCGGCCGAGCGCGACTCGGCTGAGAGCAGCAACCTGCTGAAAGCGCGGCGGTTAAGTGACTTAGGTCGGGATGAACTATTGCGTACAGAAAAAGATTTGCGTCCGCCGGAGCGGTAAGCCCCGGACGTTTAAGCAAGCAAGGTTAAAGGTTATAAGTTTTAAATAAATCCGGATAAAATGAGGTGAATGGCGGGAAAGCGGGGGGATGGCCATTAAGGGAGAAAGTAGCCTTGCCGCGAAACGGGCGGCCTTGGGAAACTATTTAAAGATGTACTTTAATAAAAACCAGGGGGTTCGGATCGGTGAAACTGCGGTAGTCAGCAGAAGGTTGCATAAAAAGGGTCCTCGAGTTTTTCCGCATATCCAGATTTTAATCGAGCTAGATGCGGGTCAGGTTTTCAGTAAATGCACCGAGCCAAACCGGGCGGTGCATATTGACGTTTATCACGAACCCGCTCAAATCAGAGCAGTACCGGTGGCCCGTCGGATCTGGGCCGCCATCAATGCGTATTTGGCGGAAGAGTCAGACCGCTTTATACAGTCCGAATTCGATGAACTCCTGGAGCCTTCGGAGGTTGCCGGCCGCATCCGCCTCGCCACAGCCGAAGCCCAAGGAACCGTAGCCCGGCTGGTGGGACAGGGGTACGACGAATATGCCGAAATACCCGAGGATTTAAGCGACCATGTGCATCTGGTGATGGAATTGCCCGAGAGCTGGTACGGGCTGGTTTTGGATTTAATCGAGGTTACAGAAGACGCCATTTACGAGCAGGGTTATCAGATTCGTAAAATAATGGGGATCAGCCACGGATTTAAAAAAGGCGTGCAGATGGAGGAAATCCGCGGTTTCAGCATGCCCTTTTTTCCCGGCAAAAAAGACAAAGACCAGACGGACAATGTGATTCGCGTACAGAACCAAAAGCAGGCGATAATGGCCTTGGCGCGGCGTTTGGGCAGCGTTGAAGAAGTGGAAGATTTAATGGACAGTATGCGCGGTAATCTTCTGCAGAGGATTTCTAATCGGCCACAGCGGAAACGGCAAGGGAATCTGGATGCTTTAGTTGACCAGATGGCGGATGCAGGGCTGGTGGATAAGGGCCTCCTTGGGCCAACCCTGACGGAAGAGGGAGAAGAACTGCAAAACTATCTGGTAGGCAACAAGCAGGAAATGGAAGCGTTGCTTAGGAGAATTTTGCGGAAATTCCCGAAAGGCTCTAAACGCTACCAACGCTTTGCCAAAACCCAGTTTGAATCGAGAAGCAAAGAAAAGATTAATAAGCGCAAGGTTTTAAGGCAGGATGATGACAGCGGCAGCAGTGTGGTGGCAGTGCCGGAGACGGTACTCGAAGGCGCCAAGCGGAGTCTCAAGGATGGATTGGAACATATCCGCATCAGCAAAGAAGATGTACAGGTTTACGGCAAGCGCTCCTATGTGCCGATTGATATTTGCCTGTTAGTCGATTGCAGTGCCAGCATGACCGGCGATAAGAGTCAGGCGGCTTGGCAGTTAGCGGAGTATCTGCTGCTCTCTTCTCGGGAACGGGTGGCGGTAGTCGTATTTCAGGAGATGAATGCCCGGGTAGCGGTGCCTTTTACCCGAAATCAAAAAAGGCTGCGCAGCGGACTCCGTTCGGTTAACCCGGAGGGAATGACGCCGTTAGCCCATGGCCTGGTCAAAAGTCTGGAATTAATCGAGGACACCGGGGTGCGCAATCCGCTGTTGGTTTTAATCACCGACGGCATGCCAACCTACCCGCTGTGGACCTATGATTCAAAAGCGGACGCTATAAAGGCGGCCCGGATGCTGGTTGACGCCAAGATAAGGTTAGCCTGCATCGGCGTGCGTTCAAACCGGGAGTTTTTAAAAGAACTGGCGGGAGCAGCGCAGGGAACGCTTTATATCGTGGATAATTTGAACCGGGATACCCTGATTCAGGTGCTGCACGAAGAACGCGAGATTATTACCAGCCTGCGGGAATAACCCGGGGTCAGTGAATCGGCATTGCTTCTAAAATGAATTATTCAAGGAGCCATCAGCGGTA
>CAYXHK010000110.1:0-304 GCA_964464665.1 uncultured Syntrophomonadaceae bacterium | reverse complement strand
GTTTTCTAACTGTCATTATGTTTATATTTGTTATCGCTTTGGCTTTAATCCCTATTTGTCTGCATATGGGCATATTGATAAAAGATTTGGGCGCCAAACGTCATTGGATCGTTTTATCGGCTTTAATGATTTTGGCTATATCATTCTCCCGAATAATCGAAGCAAAAACCGGGAGTTTCGTCACCGGTCTGGTATCCGGGCCAGCGATCTTGCTGCTCGGTTTTTTGCCGGTGATATATATTGATTATCTGAAAAAAAGGAATAGTATTGGCTATAAAGGTGTCTGGAAAAAAGCCGGCTATTG
>CAYXHK010000109.1:0-7652 GCA_964464665.1 uncultured Syntrophomonadaceae bacterium | reverse complement strand
CACTGCTTATTTTCGGGCCGTGGATGCTTAATATTTTAACTCAATTTGCCGCCAATATTCTAGGCAACTTAAGTAACATTATTCGTTAGGGGGAATTGAGGTGCCCGGGTTAGAGGACTTACAATGGGGCTTTCTGGTTTTAGCCCGCATGACCTCATTTATGGCTTTGGCCCCCTTTTTTTCAATTAAAGGAGTACCTAATCTGGCCAGAGTAGGCTTTGCGTTTTTTTTAACCCTGCTTTTGCTGCCGACTTTAAAACCGTTAGAAATTCCAGTGGACCTGATAGCTTATGCAATTTTATTAATCAAAGAAGTGTTTGTTGGTTTGATTTTGGGTTATATTGGTATGCTGATATTTTCCGCTCTTCGGATAGTGGGGGGATTAATAGATTTCCAGATGGGTTTTTTCATGACAGCCGTATTTGACCCGCAAAGTCAAAGCAAAGTCACGCTTATAGGGCAGTTTATGTATCTATTTCAAATATTGATGTTCCTGGCAGTTGACGGCCACCACAAACTTATAATGGCTCTATCATCGAGTTTTACTTTGATTCCGGTTACTGAGGCAGTATTTAAAGTTGCCTTTGTAACTGCCATTGTCCAAATGTTTATTGAGATGTTTTCTTTAGCGGTCAGAATGGCAGCACCATTCTTAGTAGTGTTTCTTATCTGTGATATAGCCTTGGGAATACTGGCCCGAACCGTACCACAGCTGAACATATTTATACTTAGTTTCCCAGTAAAGACCGGTATAGGGCTGGTGACGTTAGTAGCTATACTTCCCGCGTTGACTATGGCGGTAAATAATGTATTCTATCTGATGGAAACAGACTTGGGCGTAATCATGCGCTTGATGCAGTGACAGCATAGATGCAATACAGCAGCGGAGACTGGCCCGTCTTAAAGCCGAACCGACCCGAACCCTGAGACAGAATGTATGCAATACTGCAGCGAAGACTTTGGTCTCCACAAGATACAAATATATTGGAATTGGTCGGGAACGGAGAGTTTTGGGCAGTTATGGTCTGTAGATATAGAGAATTGGGGATTGAGCAGTGGAATCAGTAATACATTCTGGTGATTATTATCTGTTTGTCATTTTTTTGGGATATATTTCCCTGCTCACCCTGTTGTCGATACTTAACGCCTGGCCCGGGCAACTCCGCCTGGCTCCGGCAGCTCTGGCCGGTGCTGGAGCAGCCGGCAGTTTCGGTCTCCTGTTGGCTGCTTCGGATGACAAAACCGAAGCTCCCACGCCCCATCGCCGGCAAGAAGCCCGCAAAAAAGGGCAGGTGGGCCGGAGTTCTGATTTGAATTCAGCGGTTGTTCTTATGGTAATTATTATAGCTGTCTATATGTTCCGGGATAATTCGTGGTTAAGTCTCGCTCAATATATTCATCATATTTTCTCTGAGGAAATGAACTCCAGCCTAAACAGCGTTCAGTTCTTTAACATTTATAAGACAACCTTTTATTTAGGCTTAAATATAATGGCTCCCGTATTTATAGCGGCTATCCTGTTTGGTTTAGCGATTAACTTTGCGCAGGTAGGTTTTAAGATTGCCCCCGAGGGGATTAAGCCCAAACTAAGTAACATTAACCCCCTGGAAGGTTTAAAAAGAATATTCTCGAAAAGAGCTCTGTTTGATTTCTTGAAAACTCTGCTAAAGATTTTAATTATCGGGTTTGTCGTATATAAGCTGGTGAAGAATAGTTTTCCAAGTCTGTTGCTGATGCTGAATATGAGTCTTCCATCTATAACAGCGAGTTTGGCGGGGATTCTTTTTAAAATCTGTATTACTGCGGTAGTAGTTTTCTTGATAATAGCCATCCTGGATCTGGTATATCAAAAATGGCAGTTTAAGCAGACTATAAAAATGTCAAAGTATGAAGTTAAGAAAGAAATGATTCAGCAGGAGGGCGATCCGCTCATCAAGGCCAAGCTGAGAGAGAAACAACGACTCATGTCGATGCGGCGCATGATGCAAGCTGTACCAGAGGCCACGGTGGTAATAACCAACCCCACCCATTTGGCAGTGGCCCTAAAATACGATGATGACGTAATGCCAGCCCCCCAGATAATTGCCAAAGGAGCGGGATATGTGGCCGAAACCATTAAGGAGAAGGCACAGGAGAATAATATACCGATTATGCAAGACAAGCCTCTGGCTCGTTCACTATATACGGTTACAGAAATAGGCGATTATGTCCCGGTAGAGCTGTATCAGGCTGTAGCAAGCGTTCTGGCAGTTATTTATTCTATAAGTAAAAATAGGGGAACAAAGAATGAGACTCAATAGCAGTATACTCCAGAAAATTCAACTGCGGGGCAGCAGCGATATGATAGTCGCTGCTCTGGTAGTGGCATCAGTGGGTATAATGGTTATTCCGATGCCAACTGCGTTGCTGGATGTATTACTAGCGTGCAGTCTGGCCAGCGGCATAATGATGATTTTGATAACCCTCTTTATAGTTGAACCGCTCCAAATTTCGGTATTCCCCACCCTATTGCTGGTGATAACCCTTTTCAGGCTAGCCCTGGATGTGGCCGCTACCAGATTAATCCTGGGTAACGCGGATGCCGGTAAAATAATTGACACATTTGGCTCCTTTGTAGTTGGCGGCAACTATGTGGTAGGCGCGGTAATATTCTTGATTATTACCCTTGTTCAGTTTGTGGTTATAACGAATGGCGCAGGAAGAACGGCCGAGGTTACAGCTCGTTTTACCTTGGATGCCATGCCCGGCAAACAGATGAGTATAGATGCCGATCTCAGTGCCGGGATTATATCGGAACAAGAGGCTAAAGATAGACGGCTTAAGCTGCAGCGCGAAGCAAGTTTTTTTGGAGCCATGGATGGGGCCAGCAAGTTCGTTAAGGGGGATGCGATCGCCGGAATTGGTATAGCACTGATAAATATTACTGGAGGACTCATTATTGGCACCTGGCAAAAAGGCATGCCCGTAACGGAAGCTCTCCAAATCTATACTCTGCTTACTGTGGGCCAGGGATTGGTTTCACAAATACCGGCGCTGTTGATATCGAGTGCGACCGGTATTATGGTTACCAGGGCCGAAACCGGTCACGGATTCGGCTTCGATCTCAGCAGTCAGATGGGGCGTTTTCCCCAGGCTATCGGATTAGCCGCGATCATGCTGCTAGTTTTAGCAATAATGCCTGGATTGCCTTTTCTGCCTTTTGTAATTTTAGCGGCCGGTGCAGGATACGCTGCCTTTGCTCTTAATAAAGATGAGAAACAAAAAGAAGCTATACGGGCATCCGCTGATGACTCCTCATCGATAAGAAGGGAGCCGGAAAACATACTAAATTTATTTCGCGTGGATCCTTTAGAGATTGAGATAGGTTACAATCTTATACCTTTAATTGATGAATCCAGTGGAGGAGACCTGTTAAACCGCTTGGCAGCAGTAAGAAAACAGTGTGCGTCTGAGTTGGGCATATATGTGCGTCCCATACGAATTAGAGACAATCTGCAATTAATGCCCAATGTATATAGATTCAAAATTCGGGGAGTAGATATTACCGGAGGGGAATTGATGCCTAATCATTATCTCGCCATGAATCCTGATGAAAATGAAGCGGAAATTGAAGGGTTGAAAACGACCGAACCAACCTTTGGCCTGCCGGCCTGGTGGATTAGAAAAGAAGACAAAGAGAAGGTGGAAATGGAATACTATACAGTTGTAGATGCTGCTACAGTAATGATTACCCATCTTACGGAGTTTATTAAAACTTATGCCCATGAACTGTTATCCCGCCAAGATGTTCAGGATATGCTCGAAATGGTAAAGGAAAACAATGAGGTTTTGGTTAACGAATTAGTTCCGCATCAGTTGTCAACCGGTGATATACAAAAGGTTCTGCAAAATCTTCTCAAAGAAAAAGTTTCCATTCGTGATCTGGAGACGATTTTGGAAGCGCTTGCTGACGGGTCCCAGTTATCCAAAAACCCGGATTATCTTATTGAATGTTCCCGTCAGGCTCTCATGCGCAATATCAGTCAGCAATATTCAATCGAAGACAAAATTACCACTTTAACGATAGATCCCTATTTGGAAACGCAGTTAGCCGAATCATTACAAACCTCTTCCCAGGGCAGCTATCCGGCAGTCGCTCCGGAAGTAAGCCAAAACATATTCAACCAACTGGATAAAATGGAAAAACAATTCTTGCTGCTGGGATTACCGCCCATTATTCTGTGCTCTTCCAGAATCAGACTGCCATTACGCCGGCTAATAGAGAGGTTTAAACCCCATTTCGCAGTTCTGGCAGTAAATGAATTGGATCCTAACTTAGAAGTAGAAATAAAAGGTTCGGTGATGGCAAATGGACATTAAACGCTATATGGTTACAAACATGCAGGAGGCTCTCCACCAGATCAAAAAAGATCTGGGGCCGGACGCAATAATAGTAAGCAGCCATAAAGTCAGAGAAAAGGGGCTCAAAGGGTTATTTTCGCCTTTGAAAATTGAAGTAACCGCTGTAGCGGAGAAAAATGAAGCTGAAATAGTAAAAGAGGAGTTAGGGCAAATCAAAAGCTTATTAACCCATGTTTCTCAAAAAAACTTGTCCGGGTATGGTAATTATTCGATGTCAACCCCGGAGCAGGATATATTAAACAAAATCAAACAATGTTTCTTAAGAATGGAAGTAGATGAGCAGATTGTTGATTCCTTGTTAAAGGATTTAGATGTAATAAACAAAACCCAGGATGAGATTAAGGAACAACTGCAGGAGAGAGTCGCGGCTCTATTCAAGCCAGCCACCGCTGATAACGATGGCAGCAAAGTATTAGCGTTTATTGGTACTCCCGGGGTGGGGAAGACTACTACCCTGGCCAAAATAGGCGCCATATATTCACTGTTTAACAGCTTTAGTATTGCTTTTATTACAATAGATACCTATAGAATTGGAGCTGTTGAACAGATGCGCATCTATGGAGATATAATCGGTGCATCTGTGGAGGTAGTTATGTCTCCGGCTGAATTAAGACTAGCGGTGGAAAAGCATAAGGATAAAGACCTTATTCTCATTGACACCGCGGGCCGACCTTCCCGCAATCTTTATCAATTGGCAGAAGTAAAGTCTTTTTTGGAGGGGCTTGATTTTGTTGATATTCATCTGGTAATAAGTGCAGCTACCAAAAATAACGATATGTTGCGTATCCTTAACGACTATAAAGTGATTGCGTATTCCAAATTGATTATCACAAAGACAGACGAAACGGAATTACTGGGTTCGCTGCTAAATGTGGCTCATGCGGCCACGGTGCCTATAGCTTACATAACCAACGGACAAGCGGTACCCGATGATATTGAACCGGCTAATCCGAAGCTGTTGGCTGGCTGGATTATGAAGGATGTGGTTTTTTAATGGCAGATCAGGCAGAGAAATTAAGAAACCTGTTTGGCACTAAGAAAAGCAAGCTTAATTTAAACAAAAGGGAGTCCATGCGGATAATCACCGTTGCCAGTGGCAAAGGCGGAGTGGGCAAGACCAGCCTGACCGTTAATCTGGCTATTGCCCTTAGCAAGGCCGGTAAAAAAGTTATGATAATGGATGCAGATTTGGGTATGGCCAATGTCAACATTATGCTGGGGGTAACACCGCGTTATACGATTTATGACTTTCTAAGCGGGCAGAAAAGCTTCTCGGAGATAATTATACCGGGATTTGAAGGGATAAGTTTAGTACCGGGCTGCTCCGGCATATTTGAGGCAACAGACCTTCATCCCATTCAAAAAGAAGCGCTCATTAAAGAGCTGACCCATTATGCTCAGGAGATGGACTTTGTATTAATTGATGCCGGGGCTGGGATGTCCAAAGTCGTGCTGGGATTTATAGCCGCGGCGGATGATGTGGTAATTGTTGTAACCCCGGAACCAACTTCGATAACCGACGGATATGCAATGATCAAAATTTTATCCAAGTACAGGATGCACAAACAAGTATACTTAATCATTAACAGTGTCAGTAATATGCAGGAAGCTCAGGAAAGCGCCGGCAAAATTGAAGTGGCCGCCAACAAATACCTGAACATAAAAATAAATAGACTGGGAGTTATTTGTTTTGATAACCGGGTTAGGCAATCCGTAAAAGAAATGACTCCCTTTATGATTAATTATCCCCGCAGTCAGGCCGCCCGGGATGTAACCAACATAGCCAATAATATATTAGAAAACAAAATCGGGTTCCACGGTGGAACCAGTACCTTTACTCAGAGACTAATGAATCTGTTGAAGTGAGGGACAAAGGTGGAAATTGACAAACTTCTTCGAGTTAACAGCAATGTGCAAATCGCCTTAAAAAATCCGGAGCATAAAGAGGACGAAGGCCTGGGTCAAAGTTTAATCCAAGCCGTTTATGATAAATCATTTTTAATAATGGTTCCAATAATAAAAGGACATGTACTTTATTTGACCAAGGGTGATGAAGTCATAGTTAGCATAAATGCTGACAATGCTCGTTATTCATTTGAATCAGTAGTCCTGAATAAAAAGAAAGAAGCTGATATCAAATATTTAGAATTGAAAAAACCCCTTAAATTTGTCTCTTCAAATAGAAGGAAACATTTCAGAATTAAAATTTTAAAATCAATTAACTATCAAATCATTACCGATGAAGACTTGAATGGTTGGGAAAACATTGAACCCGTCAAAGAAGCATCTATGATTGATTTGAGTGGGCAAGGTTTAAACTTTTTACTTAACGTTCCATTAGCAAGGAATGTGACGATGGTTTTGAAAATTCATTTAGACGACACTGATATATTTATCAAACTGCTAGGAAAAGTAGTGAGAAATGAAGAAAGAGATGGTTCATACAAGATTGGCGTTAACTTTGAAAATATCAGCGAAAGACAACAGGATCAAATTGTGAGATATGTTTTCTATACAATGAGAAAGCGTATTTCAGTAATGAGGGATAGTCAGTAACATGGAAGAGAATTATTCGATTGATCCCGGGCAATACTTGCCTCTAGTTAAATCAATAGTTGACCGTCTCGATGTCAAAATTCCGGAATTCTGGGATAAAGAAGACATGATTGGTTATGGCATCTTGGGACTGTTGGAAGCTATGGGGCGTTTTCAGCCAGAAAAGGGAATACAATTCGCAACTTTCGCATCCAAACGCATTCGCGGCGCTATCCTGGATGCTTTGCGAAATGATACTCCTTTGTCACGCAGCTACTGGAAAAAGGTACAAAAAATCACCTTGGCTATGGAAAAAATCTCGGCAATTACCGGTAAGGAAGCGTCTATAGATGAAATAATCAAGGAGGTAGATTTAGACAGAGCTGAAATAGAGGAATCCATGGGGGCTTTTAAACTGCTATCATGCATTTCCTTGGAGCAAACCCTTGGTTTTAGTGATCTAAGGGTTCAGGACAAGCTTCAGGTACAATTGGATAAATCGCCCGAAGAAATACTTATAGAGAATGAACAGACCGAATTACTTGGCGAGGCTATTACTAAATTGGAGAAAAATCAGCAATTAGTTCTAACCCTGTACTATTACGAAGAACTAACCTTAAAAGAAATAGCAGCTACGCTTGGCGTCAGTGTATCACGAGTATCTCAGCTAAAATCAATCGCTCTCGCATCATTGCGCACCCTTATTAACGACTAAT
>CAYXHK010000108.1:0-7706 GCA_964464665.1 uncultured Syntrophomonadaceae bacterium | reverse complement strand
ATTAATGTGGTAAGAGAGTAGTTTATGCAACTATTTATTTAACGCAGTTGGACTTTGACAATATTTAAGGTGTTCGGCGTGTTTAATATATTTCAAGAAATTTATAATCTAAGTTTGACTCTATAAAAGCCTGGCGGTATAATGTCAGTACCCCCGTGGGAAATCAATCCTGCGGGGGTTTTCTTTTTTTGGGTGAGTTTAAAAAGCTTTTCATCTAATTCTTTCATCTAGTATTTCTCTGTCACTGTTCTTCACCAGGTATTAATACTTTAAGCTGATTTAGGAGCAAGTTAATTGAGTTAATGAGAAATCATGAAATCAAGAGAAAAACAAGGGAAAACTAAGATTTTATAGGGGGGATAAATAAAATAATCGTCAGAAAGTCTTAATACTTGGCTTAAGTAGTTTCAGGCGCTGAATAAACCAGTTGAACCCTTAGTTTTGGAGCCTGGAGTTGAACTTCGGGGAATTCATTTCGGCCGCTTCGGACCCTTAATTCCGAAAAAATTCCAAGAATTAATGGTCAAGTCTACTAATACTCTTTGTATTAGGCCAACTTTCAGCCTAGTGGAGGATGGTCAGTTAATCTTGAAACCAGTAATCTATAAGATGACCAAAGGAAAATAGCCGGTTATTAAAATAACCGGCTGCTTTTTGAGATCGGTCCGCAATTGTCGAGGAGGTTTACATGCGTTTTTTTACCATCTTCCTCCAAACCAGGTTGGCGACAATTAAAAACTGGAAACTGTTCGAGTTGGAGCAACTGCCTGGATTTATATTTAAGGATAATTCAAACGCATTAAACCCCGAACACTATGTCCGACAATCTCTGCTGGTTTCACGGTATCTCCTGTTCTTTCTAACCTCTGCATTTTATCTGGCCGGCCCCCCTTACTTCCCGGTAATAGTAAAATTTATCGTGGTTCTGTCTTTCCTGGCTGCAACTGTACTGGCCCAGAATCTCTACGACAACTGGGGATTAATGCCGCTAAAAATAATCATTATTGAGACAATCGGGATAGCTTGGTTAACTCTGCCGACGGGCGGATTAGACAGCGGTTTTGTCTGGTATGCTTTAAACCCGATTTTTGCGGCAGCCGTATACCTCCCCGGGTTTTTCTGCTGGCTGACCCTGGTTCTTTTTATCGGTACTGTTTTGACAACCAGCATGGTTTTTGCGGGACTCCCCGCATCGCCGCTGGCTTCTTTTACCGGTCATATGGGTATTCTACTGGTTTTTGTGATGACTACCTCTTTGGCGCAGGTCGTTGTTTCCCTGTCCAGACGTCTTGGAGCAGCATATACTTCGCTTGCTAAAGCCAATATCGCCAAGATGCGTTCCTTGCAGCATATTTCGGATCTTTATCAGGCGCTGGAGGCTTTTTCGATCCGGGAGGATAGTGCGGAACTGGCAGACACGTTGGCCGCATACGCGAATAAACTCTGTAATGCACCGGCAGCCTGTTTTCTCCTGGAGGGAATCGAGGAGAATAGACCGACCGGCGCGGCCAGTATTTTAAGAGTGGCGAATCAAGACTCAGCTCAAGACTCAGCCGAACCAGAGATTGACTGGGTTAATGAAATGGATCTGTTGTGGAACCGGTCAAAGCCGGGGGATGGTCTAATGCTCCAGTCCCTGCCCTCAGAAACCGGTCTACTGGTGGCAGTGCCGGTATTGGCGCAGGAGGAATGTTTCGGTCTTCTGGCCTATTTGCAGCTGCCGGAAGTAGGGGAACCGTCAAAAGCCGGGGAAGCGCCGGAAGATAAAAAGCAAGCCCTCATCTTTTTGGCCGGCATCGCCGGGATTGTTATGGAAAGACTGAAAACCGATAAACTTTGGGAGCGGCTTCTGGTTAGCGAGGAGCAAAACCGCATCGCGAACGAAATCCACGATGGGGTTTCCCAGTACCTTTTCAGCATGGTCTGTGCGCTTGACACGCTGGCTAAGGAACCAGCCCATCTGCAAGAGGCCCGAATTCAGGAACAGTTAAGACTGGTAGCCGGCACCGCCAATCTGGCGGCTAGAGAGCTTAGGGTCTCCATTTATAAATTAAGCCCCCGCAAACGGGGAGAAAGTCTTTTTGTCGATAACCTGGCTGCTTATCTGGATGACCTTGGTCGCTTAAACGGAACTTTAGTAGACCTGCAAGCGGAAGGCAGCGAGGAATTCTTAAGCCCGGCTTTGCGTAAAGGCCTGTATCGGATTGTCAGGGAGGCTAGCGGCAACGCAGTGCGCCACGGAAAATGCAGCAGCTTGGAGGTTCGGTTGTCTATGCTCCCGAAACGAACGGTTCTTGAAGTGAAAGATGATGGTTGTGGCTATAAAGCAACTGTGAATAATGTGGCAAGCAGCTGCAAGGACGGTCTGGGTAACGGGAATATGTATCAGTTGGCGGTCAGTTTTAACGGGGACCTGGAAATCCAGAGCGAACCGGGTCAGGGCACTCTGGTAAGGTTTAGCATCCCTTCCAAAGCGGGAAAGAGAGATAGTTTTAAGGAGGCGGTCTTTTAAATGAGACTAGTACTAATTGACGATCACCCGTTGGTTTTACAGGGAATGAAAGCCGTAATTGAAGGGCAGCCGGATATGGAAGTAGTCGGCATGGCCAGTTGTGGTGCTGAAGGATTGAAAGTGCTGCAAGAATCCCAGCCGGATTTGGCCCTTCTAGACCTGCGGCTGCCAGGTGAATACGGGCTCGACCTAGTCCAGCAAGCCCGCCCCCTGGTACCCGATTGCCGCTTCATAATTCTTACATCGTACAGCGACCGGGCAGATATCCGGCGGGCGATGTCGGACAAAGTGGAAGGCTATATTCTAAAAGATGCGATGCCTGAAGAAATAATCAGCGCAATCCGTCTGACGGGGAAGAAACGGACATATCTAGATCCGGCTATTATGCAGATGCTGCTCAGCTCCAACAAAGGCGATCCGGTGGAGCAGCTGACCGCCCGGGAGTTGGAAGTGCTGGAGTACTTAGCCCAGGGCATGTCAAACCGCAATATTGCCGCCGCTCTTTTTGTCACGGAGTACACCATCAAAAAGCACGTTAGTCAAATATTGGAAAAACTTGAACTGACCGACCGTACTCAGGCGGCCCTGTATGCTTTTTCCAAAGGGATGGGCCGAATCGGGGTTTGCCAGCATGACGTCAATCAGGGGGGGTCCAGCCGGTGGTACTAAAGTATACCGTTTTAATTATCTGATAGGGGATAGGAAACCTAACCTGCGGAGGATGGGGTTTGATGGCGGCGCCGTTTATATTGTAGCTAGAGCGCTGCCGCCAGTTCTGATCCACAAACTACTGAAGGGATTACGATTATGGTTATCGTAATCCCCGATGCAGCAGGAAAGGAGGGGATGGAAATCAGACGGTCAGGCCGGAGAAAGGGGATAGGTGGCGCCTGGAATCTTTTAGTGCTCGGGGTAGCCCTAATGGTCGGAATTGGTTTAATTGGACCCGCGATGGCCATGTGGAACCAGGAACTCATAGTCCTGGAAAAGGTTACTACTGGTAAGCTGACCGGCGAAGTATTTTTTACTGACGTCAATGTAAAAGCGACTGAGTGGGGTAACATCTCTGCCAGAATCGATTGCGGGGCTGGAGAAAGAAACCATCGAATAAGAATCGATATTGACGGAGTGTATAACCAGTCAAACTGGGCGCTAGAATCCACCATCGAGAACCAAGGAACCATACCCGTAAGATGTTTAGTCACCAGCAACACGGACGAGGACCAGTGGAACAATCCTTTGGCGGTAACCTACGAATTACCTCCAGAGGCAACAGAACTCGGTGCCCCGGGCCTGGATCCCGGTCAATCCGTGGATGGAAAACTGCGGATTGAGCTGAGGACCGATATGCCCGGACTCTATCCCTTCCAAGTTGAGGTTAAGTGTATTCAGTGGAATGCCGATAACGACGCGGCAGCGGGCTGGTGGTCTGATACTTTGTATATTAATGGAGTGGTAGAAGTAACGGGACCACCGTTATAAGATTAGCTTTTTAGTTGGACATCTGGAAAATTGGGAGCCCGCGCGGAAATCTCATTGCCAATGGTAAACATTAAAAACATAAATAAGGGAGGAAAGATCCTTAATGAAGAAAGTTAAAGTATTAGCCCTGGTTTTGGCCTTTGCGCTGGCTGCGATGGGTGGCGCCTATGCCATGTGGGCCGACAACCTGGTGATTAATGAAACAGTAAAAACTGGTTATCTGGATGTACAATTTCAAGGTGTCTTTAACCCCGACCCGGGACCAAACTATACAGGCTATATCGGCCAAGCAGGCAACCCTTATGGTGTTTACGGTGTAACTTCAGGTAATGAAGGACTGGATGAATTAGATCCAGGCAATCCGAACGCTAACAAAAATATCGCTAAAATGGACGCAGCATTATTCTCCCCGTCCGAATCAGGAGCAAGCTACAGTGATACGAACGACGGACTCACAATTACGTTGGAAAACGGTTATCCCGGTTACCAGGATCGCATTTTCACCACCATTAAGAACATTGGTACCGTCCCGGCCAAATTAGAGATTACCAGCAATGCAGGCAATATTGCAGGAGAAATTCTGGCAGAAATCTGGTTTGACGCAGATCCGACTAAATCTAAAGACAATGGTGAAGACTTCATGGTCTGGAATAACTCCGGACTCACCCCTGCAATAGCCCTCGATGGTTATCAGATTGATCCCGGCGAATCCGTGCCAGTGGCGATTTATACCCGGGTTCTGCAGGCAGCCGACCAAAATGATACCTATACTTACAGCATTAATCTGAAAGCAATTCAATGGAATGAATATCAGTTTGCTTTACCTAATACAATCAATGGGACTACGGTTGATAGAGTTGACCGCGCAATCGACGGTGTGCCCCAACCGAGTGAACCTAAATTTGATCCTACTCCGTAAGCGATAAATACAATTAAATACTGCCAGGGAGGAGCTTCAAGGCTCCTCCCAATTTTTAGCATAAAGTATAAATATCCAGGAATGTGGAAATTTTTATATAATATAGCATCCATATATTCAGCTGCCCCATTTTGTGGTTGTGCAGCCAGCGGATGGCGGAGGTGGACGTACGATTACCGAGTTAGGCGTAAAACTTCTACAACATCGAAAAGCAGCCTATTATCCGCCGCTGGCGATCTGCGTTTTACTTGCGGCGTTTTTGTTGGACAACCTGGTTTTTGGACCCAAGATCGGTGGCACCATAGGTAATTATCTCCTCCCGATTCTGATGTGGCTGCTGCTGATTCTATTGTTCCTTAACCTGCCGGGGATTAAAACGGCCGGGAAATTGCGGTTGCGCCGAACGTTACGTTGGATGGCCTTAGTGAGCGTTCTCATTGCCGTAGTGGCTGCAGTTCTGCAGGGATTTGTGGGCGGCTTCGGAAAAAGTCCTTACGACCATAGTTGGCTAGGGATACCCATCAATTTACTAACCCAGGGAACAGCTCTGGTTGCCCTGGAAATTTGCCGAGCCTGGTTGGTAAACCGGTTTTTTAGGCAGCGACCTTTCTGGGGTATTGTCGGTATTGCATTGTTCTTTACTTTCCTTCTTTTCCCCTTGACCAAGTTCTTTAGTCTGCAAAATGTCCGGGCTGTCACAGAATTTATTGGGGGCAGCTTTTTCCCCGAGTTGGCGCAAAATATCCTGACCACCTATATGGCATTTTTAGGCGGGCCGGTCCCTGCCATAATTTATCAGGCTGGGCTTTTAGTCTTTGAAAGGCTGTCACCGGTACTGCCGAGCAGTGAAAATTGGGTCATGGCAGCTTTAATTGGCACCTTGATCCCGCTGGTTACTTTGATCGTGGTGCAGCAACTGTATGCCGATGAGACCAAAAAAGCCAGATATTCCCGGCCCCAGGAGAATTATCTGACTTGGGTAGGGACAGGCATGGCTTCTGTTTTAATAATTTGGTTTTGCCTAGGTGTGTTCAGCTACAGCCCCCGGGTAATTTTAAGCGGCAGTATGGTGCCGGTAATGAATATCGGGGATGTGGTAATTATTCATAAAATAACCGGCACTGAAGCGAAAATGGGAGATATTATCATGTTTCCGATGGGCAGTATGAAAGTAACCCACCGGATTATCGCTATCCAGGAAGAGGACGGGGAACGGTTTTTCGTGACCAAGGGTGATGCCAACCAGGATCCTGAGAGCGATCTGCTCACGGAAAGACAGGTGCAGGGGAAGGTAGTTCTGAATATCCCTAAACTGGGGTATATAACCCTGTTGCTTCGGGGGGCAATCTAACTGTCTGCAACTTGTCGGTAAGGTCAATGAATAGTATGCGTACGAACGGTTAAACCTTCACAGAAGTTTCTATGGTAAAAGGAGCGATTATAGAATGGGAAGACCTATTCACCGAAAACTACGTTTGGGGCTGATCGTTGCCCTTTCTTTGCTGTTGCTCGCTGCAATCGGGCTGACAGTTCGGTGGTTTAAAGAGCCTGCGGAAAAAGAGACGGCAGTGCCGGTGTACACTTGTACCCAGCAGGTTCAGCTAGATTACCGAGTAGCTTTCATGCCGAATAATTTTTTCGCTGAGGCTTCGGCGGGTCCAGGCCTGGCTTATATTACTTCTTTGACCGATCATGTTGAGACGGTACTCAACTATAATTTTTCAGGCGAAAGACCAGTTAATATCTCCGGGCAATACCAGGTTGAGGCTACCCTTACCGGTTATATTCTCCAGGAGCGGAGCAGCGACGCAAAGGATGCGAAAAGAGAAAAAATTAAAGTTTGGTCAAAGCCGTGGGTTATAGTCCCCTCTACACCATTTTCAGCCGTAGACCAAAAACTGGAATTAAAACAGATTGTTCCCGTGGATATCCGGTACTACAAATATTTTGCCGAACAGGTTGCTCAGGAGTTGAGATTTTCCGCGGATCTAGTTGAACTTACGGTTACCTATCATGTCCAGGGCGGGGCGATAACTCCGCAAGGAGAAATCCGGGAGCCGGTCAAAGCGGTAATGGTTATTCCAATAGGAGGCACCGCATTTATGGTACAGACTCTGCAAGGGGATAAGAAAGAAGCCTCGATTACCCAGAGTGAAATTGCGCCGGTGGCGGGAGTAAAGCTGGCCCGGTCGGCGTATGCGGCTACGGTTTTGGTATTGGTCTTGTTACTACTGCTGGTGCACTTTAAAACCACGGGGGAAATCGTAGACTTGGAAACTGGCAAGCTGCATAAGATAATGAAAAAACACGGGGATCGGATTGTGGCCGGTTTCGGGTGGGTACCTGCTCTCTCGGAAAAAAATCTGATCACGTTAAATTCATTTGAGGACCTGGTGAAGGTGGCAGATGAGATTGCGCAGCCGATTCTATATAAAGAGAATCCCGCTGGGGTTCACGGTTTTTATGTAGTTAAAGAGCCGCTAATCTACCATTTTGCTCTGAAGATATATGGCTCAAAGGGTTTATTTTCAAATAAGGGGTTAATTAATCCCGAGCATACGGTGACTTAAGCAAAATGAGCAAGCTGGAAAAAAGCAATTCTAAGTAGTCGCTTTCTTTCTAATCCCGGTTAATTGCACTAAAGTATAAGCCATTTAGTATTATTTCGGGTAATTTGAGACTGGACTATAGTGCCTACTAATCTAGAGAACGCTAGCATATAATGGTTACACCTGAAAGGGAAAGTGGGGAGCGCCTTGAAAAAAGTGTTAGTCGTAGCTTGGGTCGTGATCT